>NZ_CALAOH010000236.1 GCF_937926365.1 uncultured Azohydromonas sp.
GAGCGCAACCTTGCCAAGGTTGAGGTCGCGAGTTCGAGCCTCGTTTCCCGCTCCAGTTGTCCGTTCAGTCAGTTCGCTCACAGTCCCCGGTCGCGGCGACGCGTCCGATCCCCCGCGGGAATAGCTCAGTTGGTAGAGCGCAACCTTGCCAAGGTTGAGGTCGCGAGTTCGAGCCTCGTTTCCCGCTCCAAATATTCGAGAAGGCCGGCTTTCTGCACAGGAAGCCGGCCTTTTCCGTTTCCCACGCGCGGGGGCGCGAGGGCCGGGGCAAGCGGTGCAGGCCCGGGCTCGCCCGGGGGCCATTTGGGTACAGCGCTTGCCACCTCGCGGGGCTGCCTCAACCCCCTGCTGGAGCCTCCATGTTGCGCGTGCACCCCGAACCCTTGAGACGGGCCCGTGGCCGTCCGCTGCTGATCGCCGCCCTGGGCGCGGCCCTGCTGTGCCAGGGTGCCGCCGCGGCGGACAAGCTCGATCCCAAGACCGGCACGCGCTACAAGGCTGACAAGGACATGGCCGCCGTGCTCGATGCGCTGGCGGGGATGAGCCCGAAGCCCATCGAGACGCTCAGCGTCGAGGAGGCGCGCAAGCAGCCCACGCCCGCCGATGCCGTCATGGCGGTGCTCAAGCTCAAGGAGAAGGAGACCGACCCGGCCAAGCTGGTGTCCGACGTGATCGCCACCGACCGCACCATTCCCGGCGCCGCGGGCGCGCTGCCCGCGCGCGTGTACACACCCAAGGAGGGCGGACCGCATCCGGTGATCCTGTACTTTCACGGCGGCGGCTGGGTGCTGGGCAGCAAGGAGGCCTATGACGGCGCGCCGCGCGCGCTCTCCGGCCTGGTCAAGGCCGTGGTGGTGTCGGTGGACTACCGGCTCGCGCCCGAGCACAAGTTCCCGGCGCAGCACGACGATGCGCTGGCCGCCTATCACTGGCTGGCGGAGAACGCGGCGCAGCTCGGGGGTGATCCCAAGCGGCTGGCGCTGGCCGGCGAGAGCGCGGGTGGCAACCTGGCGTTGTCCACCGCCATCTCGGCGCGCCAGGCCAACATGACGCCGCCGCAGCACGTGCTGGCGGTGTACCCCGTGGTGCAGCTCGCCAACTTCGACACGCGCTCGTACCGCGACAGCGCGCAGGCCAGGCCGCTGAACAAGGCCATGATGGGCTGGTTCGCCGACAAGGTCTTCTCCTCGCCCGGCCAGAAGCAGGACCCGCGCGTGGACCTGCTGCACGCCGAGCTGCGCGTGTTGCCGACGGTGACGCTGATCAATGCGCAGATCGACCCGCTGCGCAGCGACGGCGAGCTGCTGGAGCAGGCGATGAAGAAGGCCAACGTGTCCTTCAAGAGCCAGACCTTCAAGGGCGTCACGCACGAGTTCTTCGGCATGGCGCCGGTGGTGGGCAACGCCAGCTCGGCGCAGCACCTCGCGGCCAAGGAGCTGCGCCAGGCCTTCGAGCGCTCGCTGCGCGTCTCCGACCACCGCCCCACCGAGACCAAGGTCGAAGACAACAAGCCCGCCGCGAACAAGAAGTAGCCCGCCGCGGCCGGGTTGGGATAAAAAAAGCCCCGCGCTGCGGGGATTTTTTCGAGGTGGCCCGTGGCGCGGGCCAGCGTGGAAGCGAGGGCCTGATCAGGCCTTGGCGGCAGCCTTCTTGGCCGCGGCCTTTTTCGCGGGCGCCTTGGCGGCGGCCTTCTTGGCGGGGGCCTCGGCCTTCTTGGCCGGTGCGGCGGCAGTCTTGGCAGCCGCCTTCTTCGCCGGCGCGGCGGCAGCCTTCTTGGCCGCGCCCTTCTTCGCGGGCGCCTTGGCGGCGGTCTTGGCCGCCTGCTTGGCCGCGGCCTTCTCGGCGCGGGCCTTGGCGAACTTCGCATCGACCATGCCGGCCAGCGTGGTGGAGGGCGAGAACTTCACCAGCTTGCGCGCGGCAATCTTGATCTTGTCGCCGGTGCTGGGATTGCGGCCCACGCGCGCGGCGCGCTGGCCGATCTTGAAGCTGCCGAAGCCCGAGATCGCCACGGGCTTGCCCTTCTTCAGCTCGGTGCACAGTGCATCGATCACCGTGTCCAGCATGCGCGCGGCGGCAGCCTTGGAGAGTTCGTGTTTTTCAGCCAGCAGGGCAGCGAGATCGTTGCGGTTCATGCGGTTTGAGCGTGTTGAAAAGCCCTGATTGTGACATTGCGGGCCGGCACTGCTCCACCGCCCTTGCTTCCGGTTGCGAACGCAAGCAAAGGGCCGCGACGCCCGGCGTCCCGGCGCTGCTCGCGCGGCACACCTTGAAGGCCTGCGCCGCGACGGCGTTTTTTCGCCGGCCGGCTTCAGGAATGCCCGCGCCGCGGGCGCGGGCGCGCCGCTTGCAGCGCGAGGGCTGCATCAGCTGTAGCCTCAGGAGGCGCCATGACGCAAGCCGATCCATCCCGTCCGCCGTCCGCCGCGCCCGCTGCGCCGGCAACCGCGCCCGCCAATGCCACCGCCACGCCCGAACCGGTGGACTGGGCCGAGGAATCCACCGTCGGCGAGGAGGACCCGGGCGCCAGCCTGGACCTGGCCCTCGACCCGCCGCCCCAGTCCCCCGCCGACGCCCCCGCGCCGCCGTCCCGTCCCGGCGCGGGCTGAAGCCGCCGGCCGGCCGCGCGATGCGGCACGGCGACGGCGGCGCCGCCGTGCCGTCTGTCCGTGTTGCCCACAAGCGCGGGAATGCTTATGGAACTTAGGATGCGGGCCTTTTTGACCAAATCATGGGAGTTCTGGAATGGGTTCGTCCAGCCACGAGGGCACCGCGGCCCTGGACAAGGCGCTGGATGTGCTCGATGCCATCGGGCAGGCGCCGCAGGGCCTGAGCCAGGCCGAGCTGTCGGCGCGGCTGCAACTGCCGCGCACCACGCTGTACCGGCTGCTGGCCGCGCTGGTGGCGCGCGGCCTGGTGCGGCGTGATCCGTTGCGCCGCGTCTACGGTCTGGGCCTGCGCTGCTTCGAGTACGCCCGCGCGGCCTTCGCCATGCCGGACCTGGTGGCCGCGGCGCAACTGGAGTTGCGCTCGCTGCGCGACCTCACCGGCGAGACCGCCTACCTGTGCGTGCTCGACGGTCTGGAGTCGCTGCTGCTGGAGCGCTGCGATGGCGCGCACAGCCAGCGCTCGGCCTCGGCGCTGGGCCAACGCAAGCCGCTGCACTGCACCAGCCAGGGCAAGGCGATGCTGGCGGCGTTGCCGGCGCCCGCGCGCGACGCGCTGATCAAGGAGCTGCCGCTGACGGCGCAGACGCCGCGCACCATCACCGACCGGCGCCGGCTGCAGGCCGAGGTCCGGCTCGTGGCCTCGCGCGGCTGGGCCATCGACGACGAGGAGATCGTGCCGGGCGTGCGCTGCGTGGGCGCGCCCGTCGTGGATGGCGAGGGCAAGCTGCGCGGGGCCATCAGCGTCGCCGGCCCGGCCTTCCGCCTCACGCACGAGCGGCTGGAGTTGCTGGGGCCGGAGCTGGTGCAGGCGGCGCGCCGGGTGGGTGCGCAGCTGCAGGCCGCGCGCGCCGATCCCGCGCCGGGCGAGGCGGAAGCGGTCGAAGGCGAGCGCGCCTTCCACGGCGCCTTCCCGCGCTGGTCGGCGCGCCGGCAGCGGCTGCTGTGGGCCGACGCCCTGGCGCCGGCCGTGCACGCCTGGACGGCCGAGAGCCATGACCGGGTGCTGGGTGACACCGATGGGCCGATCGAGTCGCTGTTGCTGCACGCGCGCGGTGCGTTGCTGGTGCAGGCCGAGGGTTGGCGGCTGCTGGGCGGCGCGGACGATCCGCCGTTGCCGCTGTCGGGCACGCCGCGGCGGCGGCTGCTGGCCGCTTGCGTGCGAGAGGACGGCTCGCTGTGGGCCTGCGCCGCCGAGGGCGAACGCTGGCGCGTGGCGCGCCTGAAGCCTTCGGGCGAGTTCAGCGGCGGCTGGATGCTGGGCGAGCCCGTGGCGGCGCTGGCCTGGAACGCGCAGGGCGCGCTGGTGGCCGCCGCGCCGGCCTCGGGCACGCTGTACCGGTTGGAGGCGGGCGGTCCCGGTGGCGGCGTGCGGCGCCTGGCGACGGTGCCGCGCGCCTCGGGACGGCTGTCGGGCCTGGCGGTGGATGCCGAAGGGGGCGTGTGGTCGGCGCTGCGCGAGGGCTGGAGCGTGGTGCGCTTCGGCAGCGACGGCGCCGTGGACCGCGTGCTGGGTGTGCCCGTGCCCAACCCCACCGACCTGGCCTTCGGCGGCCCCGGGCTGCGCCAGCTCTTCGTCACTAGCGCCCGCGACGGCGTGCCGCTGGAGACGCTGGCCAACGCGCCGCTGTCGGGCCGGCTGTTCCAGCTCCAGCCCGGGGTGGCGGGGCTGCCGCTGCATGAGGTGGATTGGCCGGTGGATTGAGGGGAGGGCGGGTTCGGCAGCGCCCGCCCTCAAGAATTCCACCGCAGCGGCCGATGCCAAGGGGTTCCCCCTCGCGCCGCCGCGCCGGGCCTTCCCGCGGCGTGATCCATGCCCTTCGCCGACCTGTCGCTGCCCGCCCGCCTGACCCGTCCGCGCCCCGCGCTGCTGCTGGCGCTGGGCGTGCTGCTGGCCGGGCTGCTGCTGTCGGCCGTGGCGGCGACCTGGCTGCACCGCAGCCTGGAGGCGCAGGCGCGGGCGCGTTTCGAGCTGTACACCCAAGGGCTGCAGGAGGAAGTGCGCCACCGCTTCGAGCACGCGGCCGGCGAGCTGTACGTCCTGCAGGCGCTGTTCGCGGCCCAGCCCGCCACCGACGCCGCCGCTTTCGGCCGCTTCGTCGCGGCCTGGCGGCGCACGGGCACGGCCGGGGAGGCCGTGCGCGGCCTCGCGTTTGCGCAGCGCGTGGCGCACACCGGCGCCGCGGCTTTCGTCGTGCGCCACGCCGAGCCGCACCCGGCGCTGCGGGCCCTGGCGGAGCTGGACCTGGCCCGGCAGCCCGCGCTGCGCGAGGCGCTGGAGCGCACGCTGCGCGAGGGCACGCCCGCGCTGGGCACCGGGCTGGCGCTGCCGGGAGACGCACGGCCCACGCTGCTGCTCCTGCTGCCCATGGAACGGGCGATGTCCGCGCCTCGGTACGGCGCGCCGGCGGGGCTGCTGGTGGCGGCGCTGGCGGTGGAGCCGCTGCTGGCCGGCATGGAGGAGCGCAGCGCCGGCCGCAACCTGGACTTCGAGCTCCTGGACGGCACGGACGCGCAGGCGCCGCGGCTGGCCGTGCATCGGCTGCAGAACCCGCAGCCGCGCTTGCGCACCGAGCGCGTGCTGAGCGTGGGCGGGCGGGCGCTGCGCCTGCGCATGGCCAGCAGCGCCCGCTTCGACGCCGAGCACGCGCCGTCCGCGCCCTGGTGGCTCGCCGGCGGCGGCGCGCTGCTGAGCGCGCTGCTGGCCTTCACGGCCTGGCTGCTGGCGCGCGGACGGGCTCGCGCGCTGGCGCTGGCCGGCGACATGACGGCCGAGCTGCGCCGCGCCCGCGACGAGGCCCTGGCCGCCTCCGACGCCAAGTCCGCCTTCCTGGCCAACACCAGCCATGAGATCCGCACGCCGCTCAACGCCGTGCTGGGCATGCTGGCGCTGCTGCGCCGCAGCGGGCTGGACGCGCGCCAGGCCGACTACGCCGCCAAGGGCGAGGCCGCGGCGCGCTCCCTGCTGGTGCTGCTGGACGACGTGCTGGACCTGTCCAAGGTCGAGGCCGGCAAGCTCGCGCTGGAGCCGCGGCCCTTCCGGCCGGCACGGCTGTTCGAGGAGCTGGGCGTGCTGCTGCAGGTGCCGCGGGGCAAGCCCGTGGCGCTGCGCCTGGTGCTGGACCCGGCCGTGCCGCCAGTGCTGGTGGGCGACGCACTGCGGCTGCGCCAGGTGCTGCTCAACCTCGGCGGCAACGCCGTGAAGTTCACGCCCGCGGGCGAGGTGGAGGTGGCGCTGCGGCTGCTGGAGCAGGGCGACGCGGCGGCGCGGCTGGAGCTGTCGGTGCGCGACACGGGCATCGGCATCGACCCGGCGCAGCAGGCGCTGATCTTCGAACCCTTCACCCAGGCCGAGGCCTCCACCACGCGGCGCTTCGGCGGCACGGGGCTGGGGCTGAGCATCTGCCGCCGCCTGGTGGCGCTCATGGGCGGCGAGCTGCGGGTGGACAGCGCCCCGGGCGTGGGCAGCCGCTTCCACTGCCGGCTCGATTTCCCGCTGCCCACCGCGCAGCAGCTGGCGGCGCTGGCCGAGGAGGCGCCGCCGCCGCTGCCCGAGCGCGCGCTGGCCGGGCTGCGGCTGCTGGTGGCCGAGGACAACGCGACCAATCGCCAAGTGGCGCAGGAGCTGCTGCAGGCCGAGGGCGCGCAGGTGGTGCTCGCGGCCAGTGGGCGCGAGGCCGTCGAGGCCGTGGCGGCCGGCGCCTTCGACGCCGTGCTGATGGACCTGCAGATGCCGGAGATGGACGGCCGCGCCGCCACCGCGCGCATCCGCGCCATGCCCGGGCTGGAGCGGTTGCCCGTCATTGCCGTGTCCGCCAACGCCGCGCCGGCCGACCGGGACGCCTGCCTCGCCGTGGGCATGGACGATCACGTCGGCAAGCCTTTCGACCTGCGCCAGCTCGTGGCCGTGCTGCGCCGGCACACCGCGCGCGAG
>NZ_CALAOH010000237.1 GCF_937926365.1 uncultured Azohydromonas sp.
GGCCGCCGCCGCCGCGGCGGCGCTGCTGCGCCGCAGCCGGCTGCCGCTGCTGGGCGGCCTGGCCACCGACGTGGCCGGCGCGCGCGCGCTGTACCGGCTGGCCGAGCGCAGCGGCGCGGTCAGCGACCACCTGCACGGCGAAGCCCTCTTCACCGCCGCGCGCGCGCTGCAGGACCGCGGCGGCTACACCACCACGCTGGCCGAGGTGCGCAACCGCGCCGACCTGCTGCTGTGCCTCACCCGGCCCGGCGACAACTTCCCCGAGTTCTTCCGCCGCTGCGGCATCGGCGACACCTCGCTCGTGCCGCAGCGCCGCCTGGTGTACCTGGGCCTGGAGCCGGACGCCGCGCTGCAGGGCCTGCCCGGCGTGACGGTGGACACGCTGCCGCTGCAGGGAGGCGACCTGTTCACCACCGTTTCGGTGCTGCAGGCGCTGTGCGCCAACCGCCCGGTGCCGGGCGCGGACCCGGCGCTGGCGGCGCTGTCCGAGGCGCTGATCGCGGCGCACTACGTGACGCTGGTGTGGGAGCCCGCCCGGCTGCCCGCGCAGGGCGCGCTGGTGGCGGAATGCCTGCACCAGATCGTCAACGCGCTCAACCATGTCACCCGCGCCGCCTCGCTGCCGCTGGGCGGCAACGACGGCGCCGGCACGGTGCAGCAGGTGTTCACCTGGCTCAGCGGGCTGCCGCTGCGCACGCAGGCCTCGCCGCTGGGGCTGGAGCACGACCCGCTGCGCTTCGAAGCGCGGCGGCTGCTGGCGCAGGGCGACGTGGACGCGCTGCTGTGGGTCAACGCCTTCCACCCCGAGCCGCTGCCCGAAGCGCGGCTGCCGCTGGTGCTGCTGGGCCATCCGGGCACGCCGCTGCCCGCCGGCGGCGAGGTGGTGTTCATCCCGGTGGCCACGCCCGGCATCGGCCACGCGGGACACCTGTTCCGCACCGACGGCACGGTGCTGATGCCGCTGCGCGCGCTGCGTCCCGACGGGCTGCCCAGCGTGGCGGCCGCGGCGGCGGCGGTCAGCAACGCCTTCGAAACCGCATGAACGCTGGTCAGGACAACAAGGCCGCGCATGGCGCGGAGGTGAACGCATGACGGATTTCGTGCTGAGAAACGGCCATGTCATCGATCCGGCCTCGGGCCTGGACGCGGTGCAGGACCTGTACGTGCGCGACGGCCGCGTCGTGGCGCCGGACCGCGACCGCCCGCCGGCGCG
The DNA here is from genome assembly GCF_937926365.1 of uncultured Azohydromonas sp. Taxonomy (GTDB): domain Bacteria; phylum Pseudomonadota; class Gammaproteobacteria; order Burkholderiales; family Burkholderiaceae_C; genus Azohydromonas. The sequence continues at coordinate 1,214 of NZ_CALAOH010000237.1, forward strand.
GGAGTTCGACGTCGCGGGCTGCGTGGTGATGGCCGGTGGCATCGACCTGCACACGCACATCGGCGGCGGCAAGGTCAACCTCGCGCGCATGCTGCTGCCCGAGGACCACCGCCGCGGCCGGGACCCGGCGCCCAGGCCGGTCAACCCGCTGGAGCTGGACTCCTGCGGCACCTGCGCGCCCGGCACGCTCTCCACCGGCTACCGCTACGTCGAGATGGGCTACACGGCCGCCTTCGAGCCGGCCATGGTGCTGAGCAACGCGCGCCACGCGCACATGGAGATGGGCGACGTGCCCATCCTCGACCACGGCGCCTACGTGATGCTGGGCAACGAGGAGCTGCTGCTGCAGATGCTGGCCGAGGGCCAGCCCTTCGAGCGCATCCGCGACTACGTGGGCTGGGCCATCGACGCCTCCAAGGCCATGGGCGTGAAGGTGGTGAACCCGGGCGGCATCTCGGCCTTCAAGTTCAACCAGCGCCGCCTGGACGTGGACGGCACGCACACGCACTGGGGCATCACGCCGCGGCAGGTGCTCGGGACGCTGGCGCGCGCCGTGCACGAGCTGGGGCTGGCGCATCCGCTGCACATCCACGCCAGCAACCTCGGCGCGGCCGGCAACATCGCCTCCACGCTGGCCACCATCGACGCGCTGGAGGGCCTGCCCGGGCACCTCACGCACGTGCAGTTCCACAGCTACGGCACCGAGGGGCCGCACAAGTTCTCTTCGGCGGCGGCGCAGTTGGCGGAGGCGGTGAACGCCAACCCCAACGTCTCCATCGACGTAGGCCAGGTGATCTTCGGCCAGACCGTCACGGCCTCGGGCGACACCATGAGCCAGCTCGCCACCGCCGCGCTGGCGCACCCGCGCAAGTGGACCGGCGCCGACATCGAGTGCGTTGGTGGCTGCGGCGTGGTGCCCTTCCGCTACCGCGAGCAGAGCTACGTCAACGCGCTGCAGTGGAGCATCGGGCTGGAGCTGTTCCTGTCGATCAAGGACCCGTGGCGCGTGGTGCTGACCACCGACCATCCCAACGGCGGTCCCTTCTCCAGCTACCCGCACCTGATCCGGCTGCTGATGGACAAGAGTTTTAGAGACGAGCAGCTCGCCAAGCTGCATCCGGAGGTGGCGGCGCAGTCGGCGCTCAAGGACATGGCGCGCGAGTACACGCTGCAGGAAATCGCCATCGTCACGCGCGCCGGGCCGGCGCGGCTGCTGGGCCTGCGCGACCGCGGGCGGCTGGCGGCGGGCGCGGCGGCGGATATCGCCGTGTACCGGCGCCAGCCCGATGCGCAGGCCATGTTCACCACGCCGGAGCTGGTGTTCAAGGACGGGATGCTGGTGGCGCAGGCCGGGCGCATCACGGCCGTGCCCACGGGCGGCACGCACTTCGTGGCGCCGGAATACGACCGCTCCATCACGAAGCTGCTGCGCGACTGGGCCCGGCGGCACGGCAGCATCCATCCGGACCACGCCGCCATCGGCCACGACGAGCTGTGTGCCTGCTGCAACGGCGGGCGGCTGCTGCCGGCGGCGTGCTTTGCCGCTGCCGAGGAGGCCGGGGCATGACGGCGGCTCTCGAAGTCAACGGCGTGCTGGTGGACGACGAGTTCGCCGAGGCCTTCCCGATGAAAGGCACGCGGCTGGTGATCACCGCGCACAACGCCGACTGGGCGCGGCACGCGGCCGTCGCGGCCACGGGCTTCGCAACCTCCGTCATCGCCTGCGGCTGCGAAGCGGCCATCGAGCGCGAGCTGCCGGCCGAACAGACGCCCGACGGGCGGCCGGGCGTGTCGGTGCTGATCTTCTCGATGTCCGGCAAGGAGCTGGCCAAGCAGGTCGAGCGCCGCGTCGGCCAGTGCGTGCTCACCTGCCCCACCACGGCCATCTTTGCCGGGCTGGACGAGGGCGAGGCCATCGCGCTGGGCAAGAACCTGCGCTTCTTCGGCGACGGCTGGCAGGTGAGCAAGGTCATCGACGGCCGGCGCTATTGGCGCGTGCCGGTGATGGACGGCGAGTTCGTTGCGCAGGAGACGACGGCGGTGATCAAGGGCGTGGGCGGCGGCAACCTGCTGCTGATCGCGCGCGACGTGCCCTCGGCGCTGGGCGCGGCCGAGGCCGCGGTGGCGGCGATGCGGCAGGTGCCCAACGTCATCATGCCCTTCCCCGGCGGCGTGGTGCGCTCGGGTTCCAAGGTGGGCAGCAAGTACCCGGCGCTGTCGGCCTCCACCAACGACGCTTTCTGCCCTTCGCTGATGGGGCTGTCGCCGCGCAGCCAGTTGCAGCCGGGACAGGACTGCGTGATGGAAATCGTGATCGACGGCCTGTCCGAAGCCGACGTGGCCGCCGCCATGCGTGCCGGGCTGCAAGCCGCCACGGCGCGCGGCACCGGCAGCGGGCTGCTGCGCATCTCGGCGGGCAACTACGGCGGCAAGCTGGGCCCGTTCCACTTCCACCTGCACAAGCTGCTGGAGACGGCTCAATGAGCTGGACCCTCACCCTCAAGCAGCCGCCCGCCCTGCGCCTGGACCTGCGCGCCCTGCTGCCGCAGGCGCTGGCGGGCCGTTCCGTGGCGGCGGTGGAGACGCTGTCGCTGTGGCAGGGCCGGCAGTCGCTGCCGCTGGCGGAGTTCTTCAAGGTCGAGTGCGGCGACGGTCCCGAGGACCTGCTGGTGCTGGAGGGCGAGCTGGCGCGCTGCGACCGCATCGGCTGGCAGCTCGCGGCCGGGCGCATCGAGGTGCGCGGCAGCGTGGGCGACCTGGTGGGCACCGGCATGAGCGGCGGCGAGATCCTGGTGGACGGGAATGCCGGGCTGCTGGCGGGCTGCGAGATGCAGGGCGGCCGGCTCACGGTGCTGGGCGACGTGGGCGACTTCGCCGCCGCGCCGCTACCCGGGAACATGGAAGGCGTGCGCGGCGGCGTGCTGCTGGTGCACGGCCGCGCCGGCGCACGGCTGGCCGACCGCATGCGCCGCGGCCTGGTGCTGGTGCACGGCGACGCGGGCGATTTCGCTGCCTCGCGCCTGGTGGCGGGCACGGTGGCGGTGGGCGGCACGGCGGGCCTGCACCCGGGCTTCCACATGCGGCGCGGCACGCTGCTGTGCGCGGGCGGCGGCGTGGCGCCGACACCGAGCTTCGTGCCCACGCGGCACGAGGTGGGGGTGATCTGGCAACTGCTGGCGCGCTCGCTGGCGGGCTACGGCGGCGCCTTCGCCGGGCTGCCCGGGCGGCGCGTGCGGCGGCTGGCGGGCGACGTGGCGACCGGCGGGCGGGGCGAAATCCTGCTGCCGGACTGAATTCAGGAACAGTCAACAACGACAGGAACAGACCATGAGCAAGAACTTCCTCTTCCACGCCGGCGAAGCCACGGTGCTGGCGGCCGAGGGCCAGTACACGGATGCGATGCCGGAGATCCTCATCGGCCGCACCGACGGCCCGGTGGGACAGGCCTTCGCCAACATGATGGCCCAGAGCAAGGGCCACACCGCCATGTTCGCCATCCGCGCCTGCAACCAGCTCGTGCGCCCCGCAACCATGCTGGTGCCCAAGGTCACGCTCAAGGACATGGCCAACATCGAGCTCTTCGGCGGCGTGGTGCAGTCGGCCACGGCCGACGCGGTGGTGGACTGCCTCATCGAAGGCGTGATCCCCAAGGACCTCGCCAACGAGCTCTGCATCATCTCCCTGGTGTGGATCGACCCGCGCTGCGCCACGCACGCGCAGCTCGACAAGAAGGACATGTACCGCACCAACTACGAGGCCACCAAGCTGGCGATCCGGCGCGCGCTCAACAACGAGCCCACGGTGCAGGAGCTGATCGCAAACCGCCACACCGTCAAGCACGACATGGACGACTGGAGCTGAGTGCGGCACGCGCGCGACAGGGGCTCATGCCCGGGCTGGGCAGCCCGCCGCGCGCGGCGCAAGACTGCGCGCTGCGGCGGCGGTTCACGGTGCGATTCCCGCTCCATGCCGCGGCGCGAGGAGGGATCTGATGACGAAATGGCGCAAGTCCACGGCCGACACGGTCTACAGCCCCGAGGAGATCGAGGCGCGGCTCAAGGAAGAGCTGCCTTCCTGGTACTACGAGGACGGCTGGATTCGCCGCAAGTACAAGACCAGCGGCTGGAAGTCCACGCTGATGGTGGTCAACACGGTGGGCCAGCTGGCCGAGGCCGCCTGGCACCACCCGGACCTCACGGTGTCCTATGCCTTCGTGATCGTGAAGCTCATGAACCATGCGGCCAAGGGCGTGACGGACAAGGACTTCGCCCTGGCGCACAAGATCGAGGAGGTGCTGATGTGGCAGCCGGGCAAGGACGAGGAGTCGCCGCTGGACGGCACGCCCGACGACCCGCGCTTCAAGCACCTCAAGTACGACTGACGCCATGGCACGTTCCACGCGCCTGGCGCTGTTCGATCTGGACTTCACGCTCATTCCCTTCGACAGCGGCCGCGAGTGGCTGCTGTTCCTGGTGGAGCGCGGGGTCCTGGATGCCGCCGCCGAGCGGCGTTACCTGGAGGCCTGTCGCAGCTACCTAAGCGGCCGCGCCGGGCTCGAAGCGCTGCACCGCGCGGTGGTGGCGCCGGTGAGCACCGTGGCCGAGGCGCAGCTCGCGCGTTGGGGCCGCGAGTTCGAGGAGCGCATGGCGCGTCGCGTGCCGCGCGGCACGCTGGCGCTGGTGGCGCGGCACCACGAGGCCGGCGACCGCTGCGCCATCGTCACCGCCACCACGCGGCTGGTGGCCGAACCCTTCGCGCGGCTGTTCGGCGTGCCGCACGTGCTGGCCACCGAGCCGCGCCGCGAGGGCGGCTGGCTCACCGGCGACATCGAAGGGGTGCCCTGCCACCGCGAGCACAAGCTCACGCACGTGCGGCGCTGGCTGGCGGCCGAAGGGCTGGCGCTGCAGGACTTCGAGCGCAGCTGGTTCTACTCCGACGCCGCGGGCGACCTGCCGCTGCTGGAGGCCGTGACCGACCCGGTGGCGGTGCGCCCCGACGACCGCCTGCGCGCCGTGGCGCGCGAGCGCGGCTGGCCGGTGCTGGGGACGGCGGATGTGGCGTTCTGAATCGAGTCCGCAAGGGCCGGCCAAACAATCCCGTCACACCCGCGAAGGCGGGTGTCCACGCACGCCGGGCCGCACCGCGTGGCTCGTGGATGCCCGCCTGCGCGGGCGCGACGGACTTTTCTTCAAGGGCCGTGTCTTTGTGGCGGCCATGGCGCTGCTCCTGTACGCCCACGCCGCCCAGGCCGCCTCCGCCCTGGCCTTCATCACCAACCAGGGCAGCCACGACGTGAGCGTGGTGGACATCGCGCAGCGCCGCGTGGTGGCCACGGTGCCGGTGGGGCGCTCGCCCGCGGGCGTGGCGGTGGCCGGCGACCGCGTCTTCATCACCAATCCCGACAGCCGCGAGCTGGCGGTGATCGAGCCCGGCAGCGCGCGGCTGCTGGGCACGCGTCCGGCGGGAGAGCAGCCGCTGGGCATCGCCGCGGCGCCGGACGGGCGCCACGTCTGGGTGGCCGACTGGCAGGGGCAGCGGCTCATCGGCTTCGACACCCGCAGCCTGGAGCGCGTGGGCGAGATCGCGCTGGGGCGCACCCCGTCGGGCGTGGCGGTGTCGGCCGACGGCCAGGCCGCCTACGTCGCCGAGCGCGACGACGACGTGGTGGCGGTGGTGGACCTGCCCGCGCGGCGCGTGAAGGCGCGCGTGGCCGTGGGCAAGCATCCGTTCGCGCTGCTGCTGGACGAGCCGCGTGGCCGGCTGCTGGCGCTCAACGTGCAGGGCGACGACATGAGCGTGGTGGATCTGGCGGCGCTGCGCGAGATCAAGCGCGTGCCGCTGGGCCGCGCGCCCTATGGCGCGGCGCTCTCGGCCGACGGCACGCGGCTGTTCGTCACCAACCAGCACGAGGACACGGTGAGCGTGCTGGACGCGCAAAGCTACGAGCTGCGGCGGCGCCTGGAGGGTTTCGGCCATCCCGAGGGCGTCGCGGTGCAGGGCGAGGAACTGCTGGTCGTCAACTGGATGGACGACGAGCTCTCGGTGCTGGACGTGGCCAGCGGCAAGGAGCGCGCGCGCATCCGCATCGGAACGAATCCCCGTGGCTTCGGCGCCTTCGTGGCGACGGTGCCCTGATTCCTCAAACCAACGACGCACACACAAGGAGACATGCCCGTGCATCACAGATCGTTCCGACCCCTGCTCGCCCTGGGTCTGGCCGCGGCCCTGGCCGGCGGCGCCCAGGCCCACGGCCCGACGCGGCAGAAGGTCGTCGAGAAAGTCACCATCGAGGCGCCGGCCGCGGCGGTGTGGGACCAGGTGAAGAACTTCGAAGCGCTGCAGCAGTGGCATCCGGCCGTGGCGGCCAGCCCGGCGACGCAGGGCAACAGCGTGGGCTCGGTGCGCACCATCGCGCTCAAGGGCGGCGGCGAGATCGTCGAGACGCTGGAGAGCTACAGCGACGACGGGCGCAAGTACAGCTACCGCGCCAAGGACGGCGGCGCGCTGCCGGTGACCAACTACACCTCCACGATCCAGGTCAGCCCCGAGGGCGACAACAAGTCGGTGGTGGAGTGGCGCGGCGCCTTCTACCGTGCCTTTCCCGGCAACGATCCCCCGGCGGACAAGAACGACGAGGCGGCGCTCAAGGCCGTCACGGGCGTGTACCAGGCAGGGCTGGCCAACCTCAAGAAGATGGCGGAAGGGCGCTGAGGCCATGCGCGCGCGCCTGCTCGCCGGCTGGGTGGCTGCGGGTGCGGCGCTGCTGGGCGCGGGCTGCGCGCCGCTGCCCGGCGCCACCGGGTCCGGCGCGGTGCCCGCCGCGGGGGCAGCGGCGCCGGCCACCGAGCTCCAATCCATCGCCCCCGGCGTCTACCTCCTCCCCGGCCGCCATGCCGTCTGGGATGCGGCGCACGCCCAGGTCGCCAACACCGGCTTCGTGCTGGGCAGCCGCTGCGCGGCGGTGATCGACAGCGGCGGCAGCCTGCGGCACGGGCGCGAGCTGCTGGCAGCGCTGCGCTCGGTGAGCGCGCTGCCGGTGTGCTTCCTGGTCAACACCCATGTGCACCCGGACCACGTCATGGGCAACGGCGCCTTCGCCACCGCCAACGGCGGGCGGCCGCCGCAGATCGTGGGGCACCTGAAGCTCGCGGCAGCGCTGGCCGCGCGTGGGCCGTACTACCTGCGCGCGCTGCAGCGCGAGGGGGCGGCCGAGGTGCCGCAGCGCATTCCGCCGCCCACGCTGGCCGTGGCCGACCACATGGAGCTGGACCTGGGCGGCCGCACCCTGGAGCTGCGCGCCTGGCCCACCGCCCACACCGACGCCGATCTCACGGCGCTGGACAGCGCCTCCGGCACGCTGTGGCTGGGCGACCTGGCCTTCGACGGCCACCTGCCCGTGCTCGATGGCAAGCTCATCGGCTGGCAGCAGGTGCTCCAGGCGCTGGGCCGCGAGGCCGGCGTGCGCCGCGCCGTGCCGGGCCACGGCCGGGTCATGAGTGACTGGCCATCCGCCCTGGCGCCCACGGCCGGCTACCTGGCCGAGCTGCGCCGCGAGGTCGAGGCCGCGCTGGGAAAAGGCCTGAGCCTGACCGAAACTCTGGAGGCCACCCGCTTGCCGGGACAATGGCAACTGGCGGAGGACTTCCACCGCCGCAACCTCACCGCCGCCTACGTCGAGCTGGAGTGGGCGCGCTGACGAGGCCCCTCACCTCCCAGGAGGTCAACATGAACTTGTCATCCCTGCACCGGCGCCACGTGCTGGGCCTGCTGCTGGCCGCCCCGGCCGCCGCGCGGGCGCAGTTGCGCTCGGCCGAGGAACTGGAGAACAACCCGCGCTGGCTGCAGCAGCGCGAGGCGCTGTTCGCGCGCCGCCCCATCGTCGAGGACGAGGCGCTGCTGTCGCTGCAGGCGCCCGCGCGCGCCGAGGACGCGGCCGTGGTGCCCATCGCCGTGCGCGCGGGCTTCGCCCAGGGCCAGGGTGCCCGCGTGCGCCGCCTGGTGCTGGTCATCGACAACAACCCCTCGCCGCTGGCGGCCATGGTGGAGCTCGGCCCCGCCAGCGGCCGTGCCGACCTGGAGACGCGGGTGCGCATCGACGAATACGGCTTCGTGCGCGCCATCGCCGAGCTCGACGACGGCCGCCTCGTGATGAGCAAGCGCTTCGTCAAGGCCTCCGGCGGCTGCTCCGCGCCGCCGGGCAAGGACGCCGAAGCCGCGCGCGCCACGCTGGGCCGGATGCGGCTGGCGGTGCAGGAGGACGCGCCGCCCGGACAGCCGCTGCGCGCGCAGCTCATGGTCAGCCATCCCAACGACTCCGGGCTGGTGATGGACCAGGCCACGCGGCTCTACACCAAGGCGCAGTACGTGCGGAACATCGAGCTGGCCTACGCCGGGCAGCGGCTGCTGGCGGCGCAGGTGGACTTCTCGCTCAGCGAGAACCCGCACCTGCGCTTCTGGCTCCGGGCCGAGCCGCGCGGCGGCGAGCTGCTGGCGCGCGTGGACGACACCGAGGGCCGCCACTTCGAGCAGCGGCTGCAGCTCGTGGCCTGAGGGGAGCGCGATCCTGGTTGCTTCGTCACCTTCCCCGAGTCTCACCGCGGCTGAGCCCGAGTGCGGCCGACGCCGTTTCGCACTGGCCAGCCTGGCCGCGCTGGCGCTGCCCGGCGCGGCGTGGGCCGCGGCCCGGAGCGGCACGTCGGCTGCCGTCTCCCGTCCGCCGCCAGCGCGCTACGGGGCGCCGCGGGAAGTCGCGCCGGGCGTGTTCGTGCTGCCGGGCAGCCTGGAGGGCCCCGAGCCGGCGAACCAGGACGCGGTGGGCAACCTGGGCCTCATCGCCACGCCCGCCGGGCCGGTGATGGTGCAGACCGGCGGCTCGTACCGCCTGGCGCGCTGGGCGCTCGACCAGGCACGGCGGCTCACCGGACGCCGGCCCGCGCTGGCCGTCATCACGCAGGCGCGGCCGGAGTTCCTGATGGGGGGCGCCGCCTTCGAGGAGGCCGGCGTCCCGGTGCTGGCGCACGCCGCCACGGCCGAGCTCATGGCGCAGCGCTGCAACGAGTGCCTGCGCCGGCTGCGCGCCGACCTGGGCGAGGCCGTGATGCGCGGCACGCGGTTGGTGCTGCCGCAGCGGCGCATCGACGGCGACTTGGCGCTGGAGCTGGGCGGGCGCCGCATCGAGCTGCTGCACCGGCCGGGCCACACCTCGGGCGACCTGGTGGTGCTGGACGCGCGCAGCGGCGCGGCCTTCGCCGGCGCGCTGGTGCCCGCCGGACGCATTCCCGAGCTGGACCCCGGACGCGAGGCCGCGCCCTGGCGCGCCGCGCTGCGGCAGCTGGCACGGCAGGAGGGGCTGCGCACGCTGGTGCCCGGCTACGGCGAAGCCGGCGCGGCGCCGGCACTGATCGAAGCGGCCGACGCGTACCTGGCCGCGCTGGACACCGAGGTGCAGGCCCTGCTCGACGCCGGCGCCGACCTGCTGGAGACGCAGCGCCGCGTCGAGCTGCCGGCTTGGCGGCACTGGGCGCGCTACGACGCGTTCCACCGGCGCAACGTGCAGCGCCAGTACCTCGCGGCCGAGTTGCGCTGGCTGGGCGCCGCGGAACCCGCCGCGCCGCGCTGAGCCGTGGCTCCCCCGAGACCGGGGCGTCCCGCGTACTGGGCTGCAAGGGCATGCCGGTGTTGGTTGGATGCCACAAATTGACCCTGCTTGCCGCTGGGTTGAGCGTGCACTCCGCGCAACGAGTGGTTGCAGCTGGAATCACGTGCTCTACGTGCCAACCCTGATGCGCGGGCCGATCCCGGCGTGGTTGAGGGCGCAAACGGCGGTGCTTTGCCGTGGCATTGCTACCGGCCGCCACAGCGCTGCAAGCTGAAGCAACCGCGCCCGCGCCAAGCCGGTGGAAACCCTGGACGGCGCTGGAGTGTGCGGCCATCGACACTTTCTTCGCCGAGATGCCGGCCGGCGTACGCGAGTTGCGTGGTGCCCTCCGGTACCGGTGCGGCCGCGGCGCAGCGGCGGGCCGCGCCCATGCATTCCATTACGAGGAGACCCTCCATGAAGAAGAACGTCCTGAAGCTCAGCCTGATCGGCGCCGCCGTCGCAGTGCTGGCCCCGATGGCGCAGGCCCAGACGAACGTGACGCTGTACGGGCGCATCGACCTGGGCTACCAGTTCACCAGCAAGACGCCCGGGGTGCCCGGTACCGTTGACGCTGGGGACATCCACGAGCTCTACAACGGCGGCATCCTGCCCAGCATCTGGGGTCTGCGCGGCACGGAAGACCTGGGCAGCGGCCTGAGCGCCTTCTTCAACCTGGAGAGCCACATCAACGCCGACACCGGCACCACCACGGGCGGCCTCTTCCGTCGTCAAGCCAACGTCGGCCTCAAGGGCAGCTGGGGTGCGGTGGCCCTGGGCCGCCAGTACTCGCCGGCGATCCTGGCGCATCTGGGCACTGACCCGCGCGGGTTCAAGGAGCAGTTCAGCATGCTCTATCCGTATGCCTTCAACCAGAACCCCAACGGTCCTGCGGCTGGCCTCGGTGCTGGGGCGAACGACCTTGGCGTGTTCCTGGGCAACGCGATTTCCTACACGGGCAGCTTCGGCCCGGTGAACGTGGGTGCCGCCTACGCCTTCGGCGAGCAGACCACCAGCAACAGCGACGGCAGCACCGTGGTGATTGGCGGCTCCTACACGGGCCCGGTGACGGTTTCGGCTTCGTACCAGCAGATCAAGGCGAACAGCGGTGCCGGTGAGACCAAGCAGTACGGCCTGGGCGGTGCAGTGCCGCTGGGCGCCTTCAAGATCAAGGCGCTGTACCTGAAGAACAAGAGCGATGGTGACGTGCTGAACCTGGGCGGCGGCCGCACCACAACTGAAGTCGACGCCTGGGGCGTGGGCGGCGACTTCTCGTGGGGCGCCAACACCACGACCCTGGCTTTCTACCTGGCCAAGGACAAGGATTTCAGCACGGACAAAACCAAGACCCTGGTGCTGAGCAACGACTACGCCCTGTCCAAGCGCACGACGCTGTACGCGCAGATCGCGTACGCCGATGCCGAAATCGGCGCCACCAATCTGACCAACATCATGGTCACGCCGGGCCTGCGCGGGCTGGTTCAGGACGAGAAAACCGCCGTGTTCGGCGTCGGCATCAAGCACGACTTCTGACCTTTCTCCCGCTTCGAAGAATCTCCAGTTGGGGCGGCACCGCGAGGTGCCGCCCTTTTTGTTGGCCGTGCGCGCGGCCTTCAGCGGCAGTAGCGCCCGCCGCCGAGCTCCAGGTGCAGGTGGTCACGGTGCGCGGCGTTGTAGTCGGGGCCCAGCACGCCGTCGAAGCTGCGGCAGGCGCCCCGGTGCAGCGCGCGCAGGAAGCGCCCGGCCGGGGCCTCGGCGTCGCCCCAGTCGCGCAGCACCGTGACGCGGCGGCCGTCGCCCAGCGTGAAGCCCGCCACGTCCAGCGCGTCGGCCTGGGCATGGCGGCTGCGCCGCCCGGGACGCGCGGCGACGTCGCGGCACGCCAGGCTGCCCAGGTGCTGCAGCCGCTGCACCGGCGCGCCCAGCAGTTGCATGGCGGCGGGCTGCACGGTGTGCCGCTCCCACAGCGCCAGCGACACGGCGGCGCGGCAGCTCAGTAGGAAAGGGGCGTTCACGGCGAAGCGGGTGCGGGTAATGCGCACCGCGTCGGCCAGGCGGCAGCCCGGGCCGATCTCGCGGTCCGGCACCGGCGTGGACTGCAGCGGCGCCTGGGCCAGCACGGCGCGGCACAGCGCGCCGTCGCGCCCCAGGCGGGCGAGTTTCAGCGGCGTGAGCACGTTGGGCGCATCGGCGATGCGCAGCGGCGCCCAGGGATTCCAGCGCGGCGGGACGCCGCCGCGGTCGGGCGGCGTGGGCAGCAGCAGCAACAGCAGGAGCAGCGCCGCGGCGCGGAGGAAGGCGGCCATGCCGCGCGGCACGGCAAGGCCGGTGCCGGCTCAGCTTTCGAGGAAATACCGCTTGAGACCGGCCAGGATCATTTCCACGGCGATGGCGGTGAGCACCAGGCCCATGAGCTTTTCCAGCGCCGTGACCACCGAGTCGCCCAGCAGCCGGCGCAGCCCCTCGCTGGCCCACAGCACCAGCGCGCACACCGCCATCGCCACCGTGAGCGCGCCCACCCAATCGGGCATGCGGTCCGGCGCGCGCGAGGCCAGCAGCAGCACCGTGGCCATGGCCGAGGGGCCGGCCATCAGCGGCACCGCCAGCGGGAAGATGAAGGGTTCGCGCTCCTCGCCGGCGTACAAGTGCTGGGCCGACGCGAAGATCATGCGCATCGCGATCACCAGCAGGATCACGCCGCCGGCGACCTCCAGCGAGCGCTCCGACAGGTGCATCAGCCGCAGGAAGGCCTGGCCGCTGAACATGAAGGCCAGCAGCACGGCGAAGGCGATGGCCGTCTCGCGCAGCACCACGCGCGTGCGCCGCCGCGGGTCCACGCCGCGCAGCACGCTGATGAACACCGGCAGGCTGCCCAGCGGGTCCAGCACCAGCAGCAACAGCACCAGGGCGGAAAGAAAGGTGTGGTCCAAGGCTTGGTTTCCTGAATGGGGTATCGGCTCGGACCCGGCGCGGCAAAGGCCACGCCGGCCCTGGGCCGCGGGGCGCGCATCCTACGATGGCTGCCCGCCGTCGCCGCGCGGCAAGGAGTCCCGCCATGACGCTGCCCTTCCTGGACTTCGCCGGTGAGCTGCTGCCGCAGTCGGTCCCGCGCTCGGCCATCACGGCCGCGTGCCGGCGGCCCGAAGCCGAGGCCGTGGCGATGCTGCTCGAATCCGCCCGGCTGCCGCCGGCGCAGGCCGCGTCGGTGTTGGCGCTGGCCGCCTCGCTGGCGCGGCGGCTGCGCGAGCGCATCTCGGGGCTGGGCGCCGGGCGCGAGGCACTGGTGCAGGGGCTCATGCGCGAGTTCTCGCTGGCTTCCCAGGAGGGCGTGGCGCTGATGTGCCTGGCCGAGGCGCTGCTGCGCATCCCCGACGACGCCACGCGCGACGCGCTCATCCGCGACAAGCTCGGCGACGGCGACTGGGGGGCGCACCTGGGGCGCAGCGGCTCGCTGTTCGTCAACGCCGCCACCTGGGGCCTGCTGCTGGGCGGCCGCCTGGCGGCCACCCAGCAGGCCGAAGCCGGGCTGGGCAGCGCCCTTTCGCGCGTGCTCGCGCGCAGCGGCGAGCCGCTGCTGCGCAAGGGCGTGGACCTGGCGATGCGGCTGCTGGGCGAGCAGTTCGTCTGCGGCCAGACCATCGGCGAGGCCCTGTCCCGCGCCCGCAAGCGCGAGGCCCAGGGTTTTACGTACTCCTTCGACATGCTCGGGGAGGCGGCGCTGACGGCGGAGGACGCGTTGCGCTACCTCTCGGCCTACGAGCACGCCATCCACGCCCTGGGCATCGCGCTGGCCGGGCGCGACCTGCACGCGGGGCCAGGCATCTCCATCAAGCTGTCGGCGCTGCATCCGCGCTACACCCGCTCGCAGCACGCCCGGGTGATGGCCGAGCTGTACCCGCGGCTGCTGCAGCTGGCGCTGCTGGCGCGGCATCACGGCATCGGGCTGAGCATCGACGCCGAGGAGGCGGACCGGCTGGAGCTGTCGCTGGACCTGCTGCAGCGGCTGTGCGGCGAGCACATGCTCGCGGGCTGGAGCGGCCTCGGCCTGGCGGTGCAGGCCTACCAGAAGCGCTGCCCGCACGTGCTCGACTTCTGCATCGACCTCGCGCGCCGCAGCCGGCGCCGGCTGATGCTGCGGCTGGTCAAGGGCGCGTACTGGGACAGCGAGATCAAGCGCGCGCAGCTCGACGGGCTGGAGGACTACGCGGTCTACACCCGCAAGGCGCACACCGACGTTTCCTACCTCGCCTGCGCGCGCCGGCTGCTGGCGGCGCCCGATGCCATCTATCCGCAGTTCGCCACCCACAACGCGCACACGGTGGCGGCCGTCCACCACCTGGCCGGCGCCTGGACGCCCGGGCGCTACGAGTTCCAGTGCCTGCACGGCATGGGCGAGCCGTTGTACGAGATGGTGGTGGCGCCGCCGGCCGAGGGCGGCCTGGGGCTGCCCTGCCGCATCTACGCGCCCGTGGGCACGCACGAGACGCTGCTGGCCTACCTGGTGCGCCGGCTGCTGGAGAACGGCGCCAACAGCAGCTTCGTCAACCGCATCGCCGATGCCTCGATCCCGGTCGAGGCGCTGGTGGAGGACCCGGTGGCGCAGGTGGAGCGCGCGGCGCGGGCCGAGGGCGCGCCGGGGCTGCCGCATCCGGCCATCCCGCTGCCACGCGCGCTGTTCGGCGCCCAGCGGCCCGACTCGGCCGGCATCGACCTGGCCAGCGAGCACCGGCTGGCCTCGCTGTCGGCGGCGCTGCTGCCCAGCGCGCGGCAGGCGTGGACGGCCGTGCCGCTGGTGGCGGGCCAGCC
>NZ_CALAOH010000238.1 GCF_937926365.1 uncultured Azohydromonas sp.
GCGCGGTGCCGAGGCGTTGGCGCCAGCCCTCATCCCCGCGCGGCGGCGGCGCGGGCCGGGACGGACGGCGGGACGCCACGCCGCGCGACGGCGCGTGGCGCTGCAGGGCGGCCCTGGGAGGCTTGGGGGCGGACGGTTTCACGGCTTGTCCTTGGATTCGATGGGCAGTTCGAGCATGGCTTCGACCAGGCCGGGCCGGGCCGGGCCGGGCGGCAGCGGCCGGGCGCGAGGCGGCGTCCTCGTAGGAGAAGCGCGGCGGCGCGGAGGCCAGCGGCATGTCGGAGAGATCCAGCAGCAGCTCCTCGGCGGTGAGGCCCTGCAGCGCCGCCGTCACGGCCTCGCCGCGGCCCTGGGCGCGGGCGATGCCTTCCAGCGCGGCCAGCCGCTCCGGGTCCAGCAGCAGGGCGTTCTCCGCCAGGTCCTTCTCCATCAGCTTCTGGTGCAGCGTGAAGGCCGCCACCGGGTCCTCGCCCAGCCGCTTCATGCGCTCCCAGGCCCAGCCATCGGCGCGGTCGAACACGGTGGAGGCGATCCAGGCCACGCCGCTGAGCGAGCCACGGTTGGCGGCGGAACGTTCCATGGCGGCCATGGCCTGCGCCCGCGTGACGCGCTGCGCGGCGTTGCCGAGCTCCGAGCGCAGCTTGGCGCTGGCCTGCTGGATGAGCTGCTTGACGGCCTCGCCACCGAGATCGGCAGCTCCCACTGCTGGTCGCACACGGGGTCGCGCAACTCGGCGCTGCGTGCGATGGCCGGCCGCACCACCTGCTCGGCATGGCCGTAGTGGCGCAGCCGCGCCAGCAACTCCTCGTTGACCGGGCGGCCGTCATCGACCGTGTACTTCACCGTGCCGCAGGCGGTCAGCCACAGCAGCGGCAGCCACCCGGCCAAGCGCGGCAGGCGTCGCAACGCCACGAGAAAACGGGCCAGGGGAGGGCGTGCGGACATGGCGGGACATCCGGGTTCCGGGCAGGCGCGGGGGCCCAGGTTCACCGGCGAAATGAAACAAAGAAATTTGCTGAGAAAGCAAATGTTAAGTCTTGTCTCCTTGCGCGGGCCGGACGTCCGAGGGGCGCAACCTAGAATTTCTGCCCGCTTTTCACCTTTCTTCGCCCGCCGTCATGACCACCTACCGCATCGCCCCTTCCATCCTCTCCGCCGACTTCGCACGCCTGGGCGAGGAGGTGCGCAACGTGATTGCCGCCGGCGCCGACTGGATCCACTTCGACGTGATGGACAACCACTACGTGCCGAACCTGACCTTCGGGCCGATGGTGTGCCAGGCGTTGCGCCCGCACGCGGTCACGCCCGAAGGGCAGCGCGTGCCCATCGACGTGCACCTGATGGTGCAGCCCGTGGACGCGCTGGCGCAGGCCTTCGCGCGCTCGGGCGCCGACCTCGTGAGCTTCCACCCCGACGCCAGCACGCACGTGGACCGCACGCTGCAGCTGATCAAGGCCGAGGGCTGCCAGGCCGGCCTGGTGTTCAACCCGGCCAGCCCCATCGACGTGCTGGAGTGGGTCATCGACAAGGTGGACCTGGTGCTGGTGATGAGCGTGAACCCCGGCTTCGGCGGCCAGAGCTTCATCGACAGCGCGCTGCGCAAGGTGGAGCGGCTGCGCAAGATCATCGACGCCAGCGGGCGCGACATCCGGCTGGAGGTGGACGGCGGCATCAAGGTGGACAACATCCGCCGCGTGGCCGATGCCGGCGCCGACACCTTCGTGGCCGGCAGCGCCATCTTCGGCCAGCCCGACTACAAGGGCGTCATCGACGCCATGCGCGAACAGCTGGCCCGTTGATCTTGCAACCGAAGCGGCGTTCGGGGCCGGCGCCGCTGCAAATTTCCGCTTGACGCGCGTCACGCACCGGGCCCACACTGCGCAGCGCTCCGGGGTGCAAGGCCTGTTGGCCTTGCTGAGATGGTGAATTCAACCAAACCCGCGAACTTGAACCGGTTAGTACCGGCGGAAGAAGAGCCCTCCTCCTTGTATCCCGTGGCCCCAGTGGCTTTGCGGGAGCCGGGACGACCTTCGGAGCAGCACCACTTGCGAAGGAGTCCCGATGAACGCCCCCCACGACCTGCCTGACCTGGCCCAGCGCCTGGGCCTCACGCGCGAGCCGCTGCCCGCCTCCCGCAAGGCCTACATCACCGGCTCGCGGCCGGACCTGCGCGTGCCGCAGCGCGACATCGCGCTGACCAACGGCGAGACCGTCTCGGTTTACGACACCTCCGGCCCTTACACCGACCCGACGGCCGAGATCGACGTGCGCCGCGGCCTGCCCAGCGTGCGCGCGGCCTGGATCGAGGAGCGCGGCGACAGCGAGTGCTACGCCGGGCGCGAGCGCCAAGCCATCGATGACGGCGGCAAGGCCCGCGACGGCGAGCACATCGCCACCATCCGCGAGCAGGCCGCGGGGCTGCAGCGCCGGCCGCGCCGCGCCAGGGCCGGCGGCAACGTCACGCAGATGCACTACGCGCGCCGCGGCATCGTCACGCCCGAGATGGAGTACGTCGCCATCCGCGAGAACGGCCGGCGCGAGTGGATGGCCGAGTACCTCTCGGACGCGCAGCGCGAGCAGCGCCGCCGCGGCAACCCCATGGGCGCGCACATCCCGGACCTGATCACGCCCGAGTTCGTGCGCGACGAGGTGGCGCGCGGGCGCGCCATCATCCCGGCCAACATCAACCACCCCGAGGTGGAGCCGATGGCGATCGGGCGCAACTTCCGCGTCAAGATCAACGCCAACATCGGCAACTCGGCCGTGACCTCCAGCATCGAGGAGGAGGTGGAAAAGCTGGTGTGGGCCATCCGCTGGGGCGCGGACAACGTGATGGACCTCTCCACCGGGCGCGACATCCACACCACGCGCGACTGGATCCTGCGCAACTCGCCGGTGCCCATCGGCACGGTGCCGATCTACCAGGCGCTGGAGAAGGTGGGCGGCATCGCCGAGGACCTGACGTGGGAGATCTTCCGCGACACGTTGATCGAGCAAGCAGAGCAGGGGGTGGACTACTTCACCATCCACGCCGGCGTGCGGCTGCCCTTCGTGCCGATGACCGTCAACCGGCGCACGGGCATCGTCTCGCGCGGCGGCTCGATCATGGCCAAGTGGTGCATCGCGCACCACCGCGAGAGCTTCCTGTACGAGCACTTCGAGGAGATCTGCGAAGTCATGAAGGCCTACGACGTGGCCTTCTCGCTGGGCGACGGCCTGCGCCCGGGTTGCGCCTCGGACGCCAACGACGAAGCGCAGTTCGCCGAGCTGCGCACGCTGGGCGAGCTCACGCAGATCGCGTGGAAGCACGACGTGCAGACCATGATCGAAGGCCCCGGCCACGTGCCCATGCACATGATCCAGGCCAACATGGACGAGCAGCTGAAGCACTGCCACGAGGCGCCGTTCTACACGCTGGGCCCGCTGACGATTGACATCGCACCCGGTTACGACCACATCGCCTCGGCCATCGGCGCGGCCATGATCGGCTGGATGGGCACCGCGATGCTGTGCTACGTCACGCCCAAGGAGCACCTGGGCCTGCCCGACCGCGACGACGTCAAGCAGGGGATCATCGCCTACAAGATCGCCGCGCATGCCGCGGACGTGGCCAAGGGCCATCCGGCCGCGCGCGCGCGCGACGACGCGATCTCCAAGGCCCGCTTCGAGTTCCGCTGGACCGACCAGTTCAACCTCGGCCTGGACCCCGACACCGCGCGCGAATTCCACGACGAGACGCTGCCCAAGGACTCGTCCAAGGTGGCGCACTTCTGCAGCATGTGCGGCCCCAAGTTCTGCTCGATGAAGATCACGCAGGAGGTGCGCGACTACGCCGCGCAGCAGGCCGCCGACGCCGGCATGGCGCAGAAGTCCGCGGAGTTCAAGGCTTCGGGCGGCGAGCTCTACATCCCCATCGCGAAGGGCTGAGCCATGGCGGGCCTTTGCATCGGCATCGCCGGGGCGGGGCTGCTGGGCCGGCTGCTGGCATGGCGGCTGGCCCGGGGCGGCCATCGCGTCACGGTGTTCGATCCGGCCGCGGGGCCCGCGCCGTCCTTCGACGGCACGGGCGCGGCCGGCTTCACCGCCGCGGGCATGCTCAGCCCGCTGGCCGAGCTGGACAACGCCACGCCGGCGCTGGCCGCGCAGGGCTGGCGCGCCATCGGGCTGTGGCAGGCCGTCGCGCAGGCACTGGATGCGCCCGCACTCATGCGCCGCCGCGGCAGCCTGATGCTGGCGCACCGCGGCGACCTGGGCGCGGCGCAGCGCGTGCTGGCGCGGCTGGAGACGGCGCCGGCGGGCTTTCCCACGCCGCAGGCGCTGGCGCCCGCCGCGCTCGCCGAGCTGGAGCCCGCGCTGCAGGCGGCCAACGCCTGGCTGCTGCCCCAGGAAGGGCAGATCGACACCGTCGCCACGCTGGAGCAGCTGCACCGCCAGGTCCGTGGCGTGGGCTGGCGCTGGGGCACCCGCGTGGCGGACGTGTCGCCGGGGCGGCTGACGCTGGAGGGCGGCGAGGCCCTGGCCTTCGACCTCGCCATCGACGTGCGCGGCGCGGGCGCGCGCCCGGCGCTGCCGGTGCGCGGCGTGCGCGGGGAAACCGTGTGGCTGCGCCTGGCCGGGCACGGCCTTACGCGGCCGGTGCGGCTGCTGCATCCGCGCCATCGCGTGTACTTGGTGCCGCGCTCGGCCGATTTGCTGATCCTGGGCGCGAGCGAGGTGGAGAGCGAGGACCGCTCGCCGGTGTCGCTCAAGAGCGCGGTGGAGCTGATGAGCGCCGCGCACAGCGTGATGCCGGCGCTGGCGGAGGCGCGCATCGAGCGGCTGGACCGCAACCTGCGCCCGGCCCTGCCCGACAACGAGCCGCGCACCGAGCTCGGCGACGGGCTGCTGCGCCTCAACGGCCTGTTCCGCCACGGCTGGCTGCTGGCGCCCGCGCTGGTGGAGGAGGCGCTGGCGCGCGCGGCGCTGGTGCCGGCGCTGGAGGCCGCGGCATGAGCGAAGAGGTGCGGACCATCGAGATCCAGCTCGACGGCGTGCCCTGCCAGGTGGCGCCCTGCACCCTGGCCGAGCTGGTGCAGCGCCTGGGCCATGCCAGCGAAGGCGTGGGCACGGCGCTCAACGGCCGCTTCGTGCCGCGCGGGCAACGCGACCGGGCGCTGCAGCCCGGCGACGCGGTGCTGCTGTTCAAACCCATCGTCGGCGGCTGAGGGCCGTCCGACCTCTCTCCCAGGAACCGTCATGCATTCCCACGACGCCACCACCGCCCCCGGCTTCGACGATCCGCTGCGCATCGCCGATGCCGTGCTGGGCAGCCGCTTCTTCCTCGGCAGCGCGGGCTATCCCTCGCCGCAGGTGCTGCACGACGCGCTGCGCGCCGCGCACACGCAGGTGGTGACGGTGGGCCTCAAGCGCACGCTGCACGCCGCCGGCGACAACGGCTTCATCCACCTGCTGCAGGAGGCCATGCGCGCCAACGGCGCGCGGCTGCTGCCCAACACCGCCGGCTGCCGCAGTGCGCGCGAGGCGGTGCAGCTCGCGCACATGGCGCGCGAGCTGTATGGCACGCCATGGGTCAAGCTGGAGGTCACGGGCGACGACCACACGCTGCAGCCCGATCCCTTCGAGCTGCTGTCGGCCGCCACCGAGTTGGTGAGGGAAGGTTTCACCGTCTTCCCCTATTGCACCGACGACCTGGTGCTGTGCCGCCGCCTGCTGGACGCGGGCTGCGCGGTGCTGATGCCCTGGGGCTCGCCCATCGGCTCGGGGCAGGGGCTGCTGAACCCCTTCGCGCTGCGCACGCTGCGCGAGCGGCTGCCCGATGCGGTGCTGATCGTCGATGCCGGCTTGGGCGCGCCCTCGCACGCGACGCAGGCGCTGGAGCTGGGCTTCGACGCCGTGCTGCTGAACTCGGCCGTGGCGCAGGCGCGCGACCCGGTGCGCATGGCCGCCGCCTTCCGCGACGCGGTGCGCGCCGGCCGTAACGCCTGGCGCGCCGGCGTGATGGCCAAGCAGGACTTCGCCGTGCCCAGCACCCCCGTGGGCAGCGAACCGGTGCTGCTGGGATGAGCGCGATGTTGCCCATCGTCTGGAGCATCGCCGGCACCGACAGCGGCGGCGGTGCGGGTCTGTCGGCCGACCAGCGCATGGCCGACGTTTTCAATTTGCACCTGTGTCCGGTGGTGGCCGCCGTGACGGCGCAGAGCTCCACCGCCGTCACGCGCATCGAGCCGCTGGCGCCCGAGCTGATCGAGGCGCAGCTGCTGGCGCTGGAAGGCGACATGCCGCCCAGGGCGCTGAAAACCGGCCTGCTCGGCGGTGTGGCGCAAGTGGAGCTGGTGGCGCGCTGGGTGGACCGGCTGCGCGCGCGCGGCCCGCTGGCGCTGGTGGTGGACCCGGTGCTGGGCGCCAGCACCGGCGCCGGCTTCGTGGACGAGGCCACGCTGCGCGCCTACCGCGAGTTGCTGCTGCCGCGCGCCACCGTGATCACGCCCAACCGGCGCGAAGCCGTGGCGCTGCTGGGCGAGGCGCTGGCTGGCGGCAACGACGCGTCCACCGCGCCCGCGCTGGCGCGCGCGTTGCGGGCGCAACTTGGCGCGCGCAGCGTGTGCATCACCGGCGGCGACAGCGCGCAGGACGGCGAGGAGGCACTGGACTGGATCGCCACGCCGCAGGCCGAGGGCTGGCTGGCGCTGCCGCGCCAGGCCACGCCGCACACGCACGGCACGGGCTGCAGCTTCGCCACCGCGCTGGCCTGCGCGCTGGCGCTGGGCTTCGTGCCGGCCGACGCCGCGGTGCTGGCCAAGATGGCCACGGCGCAGGCGCTGCGCCACGGCGGCGCGGCCGGGCAGGGCGCGGGACCGGTGCGCGCGCGGCCCGGCTTCGGCCTGGAGCCGGCGCTGCTGCCGCGCATGAGCTGGGGCGAGAAGCCGGAGTTCGGGCCCAGGGACGCCTCCCCCGGTGCCACGGCGGCGCATCCGCTGGACCTCTATGCCATCGTGGACAGCGCCGCGCGCGTGCGCCAGACGTTGGCGGCGGGGGTGCGCACGCTGCAGCTGCGCATCAAGACGCCGCCGCAGCCCGATGCGGCCTGGCACGCTGCGCTGGCCGAAGAGATCCGCGCCGGCATCGCGGCCTGCCGCGCGGCGGGGGCGGAGCTGTTCGTCAACGACCACTGGCGGCTGGCGCTGGAGCTGGGCGCCGAGGCCGTGCACCTGGGGCAGGAAGACCTGATGGCGCTGGGCGACGCGGGCCGCCGGGCGCTGCGGGACAGCGGGCTGAAGCTGGGCATCAGCACGCACAGCCTGTGGGAGCTGTGCCGCGCCGCGACGCTGCGCCCGCGCTACCTGGCCTGCGGCCCGGTGTGGCCCACGCTGACCAAGGCCATGCCCTGGCGTCCGCAGGGGCTGGACAACCTCGCGTGGTGGTGCGCCATGGCGCCGGCGCCGGTGGTGGCCATCGGCGGGCTGCTGGAGGCGGCGCAGTTCGAGCAGGCCGCGCGCTGCGGGGCCGATGGCCTGTGCGCCGTGCGCGTGCTGGGCGAGGAGCCGGCGCGCACGGTGCCGGCGCTGCAGTCGGCGCTCAGGCAAGGGCGCGCCGCGCCGGCGCTGCCAGTGCCGGCGCTGCCGCATCCCAGCCTCGAACGCGAGGACTGACCAGGCGGCCGGGTGTGCATCCCCCGGCCGTCTCCAAGCCGGCCCGGGCCATCACCTGGGCACAGGGCTTGCCGGATCAGGGCTCCCAAGCTGGTGATGTGATGAGCCCTCAAAACCCCGCCTCCCCCGACCCCGAGCTGCCGGTGACCTTGCCGGTGGTCAGGGAAGAGCTGCACGTGAACACGCGGACCGAGGAGGTCGGCGTGCTGCGCGTGCGGGTGCTCACCGAGGAGCACAGCGAAACGCTGGAGCACTCGCTGGAGCAGGAGAGCGTGGTGGTGGAGCGGGTGCCCGTGGGTGTGGCGGTGGCGCAGACGCGCGAGCCGTGGACCGAGGGCGAAGTGCTGGTGGTGCCGGTCTACGAAGAGGTGATTGAGCGCCGCCTGGTGCTCAAGGAGGAAATCCGCCTGCACCGCCAGCGCTTCACCACGTCGCACACCGAACAGGTGCCGCTGCGGCGGCAACGTGCGGTGGTGGAGCGGCGCCAGGCCGATGGTTCCTGGACCGAGGTCGACAACGCCTGAAGGCTCGTCGCGAACCAGCTGCAACTGCCTGCGGGCTTGGCCCGCTCGCAAACCAAGGAGTCCGGAAATGAGACAGACCGTCGTTGGCGTATTCGATTCGGATGCCGAGGCCCAGCGCGCAGCGCAGGCCCTGGCCAATACGGGTATCGACCCGGCCTGCGTGCACGTCACGCATTCCGACGACACCACGCTGGGCAGCACCGCGGCCACCGACACGACCACCACGCACGCCGACACCGGCGTGATGGGTCGCGTGCGCAACTTCTTTGCCGACCTGTTCGGGCCGGACGATGACCGCGAGGTCGGCCACTACGCCGAGGCCGTGCGCCGCGGCGCGGCGGTGGTGAAGGTGGACGTGGACGACGACGCGCGGCTGGACCAGGTGCGCGACACGCTGCAGAGCTCCGGCGCGGTGGACATCGACGAGCGCGTCGAGTCCTGGCGCTCCGAGGGCTGGAGCGATGACGCCCTGTCCACGCCCAGCACCGCGGCTGCCGCCACCAACACCACGCTGGACCGCGACCGCACCACGCTGGGCGAAACGCTGGGCAACGAGGCCACGGCCCGCGTGCGCGCCACGGGCGACACCGAGGGCGTGATCCCGGTGGTGCGCGA
The DNA here is from genome assembly GCF_937926365.1 of uncultured Azohydromonas sp. Classification (GTDB taxonomy): domain Bacteria; phylum Pseudomonadota; class Gammaproteobacteria; order Burkholderiales; family Burkholderiaceae_C; genus Azohydromonas. The sequence goes on from NZ_CALAOH010000238.1 coordinate 8,789, forward strand.
GGAACTGCAGGTCGGCAAGCGCGCGGTGAGCACGGGCGGCGTGCGCGTGTACTCGCGCACCGTCGAGACGCCGGTGAACGAGACCGTGCAGCTGCGTGAGGAGCATGCGCAGGTCGAGCGCCGCCCGGTGGACCGTCCGGCCACCGCCGCCGACTTGGCGGACCTCAAGGACCGCACCATCGAAGTCCGCGAGACCGCCGAGCAGCCCGTGGTGCAGAAGACCGCGCGCGTGGTGGAAGAGGTGCGCGTGGGCAAGACGGTGGAGCAGCGCACCGAGCAGGTCCGCGACACGGTGCGCAGCACCGAGGTCGAGGTCGAGAACTTGGCGGGCAGCCGCGCCGGGGCCTTCGACAGCGACTACTACCGCAACGACTGGCAGACCAACTACGCCAGCCTGGGCGGCAGCTACGACGATTACGAGCCGGCCTACCGCTACGGCCACACGCTGCGCAGCGACGCGCGCTACGCCGGCCGCGACTGGGATGCCGTCGAAGCCGACGCGCGCCGCGACTGGGAGACGCGCTATCCCGGCGGCACCTGGGAGCGCATGAAGGGCGCCGTGCGCCGCGGCTGGGAGCGCACCAAGGACGCCATGACGCCGGACTCGATGCAGCGCGGCTCGGCCTATGACGACGACTACTACCGCCGCGACTGGCAGACCAACTACGCCAGCCTGGGCGGCACCTACGACGACTACGAGCCGGCCTACCGCTACGGCCACACGCTGCGCAGCGATGCGCGCTACGCCGGCCGCGACTGGGATGCCGTCGAAGCCGACGCGCGCCGCGACTGGGAGACGCGCTATCCCGGCGGCACCTGGGAGCGCATGAAGGGTGCGGTGCGCCGTGGCTGGGATCGCATGACCCAGTAACGCCCGCCCTGGGCCGCAGGCCGCCTCGTGGGCGGCCTGCGGCCTGGGTCCTGCCACCAAGAGAAGCCCGGCTCGTGCCGGGTTTCGCGTTTGCGGCATGCGGGACTCAAGTCCCGTGTGCGCGGGGCGCCGCCGGGTAGCCGCTACATTGCGGGCCCTTGTCGACTGCTGCCGTAGGACTCGCCGTGAATGCTCTTCGTTTGGACGCCGCCATCATCGACCTCGACGGGACGATGGTGGACACGCTGGGCGACTTCGTCGTCGCGCTCAACGCCATGCTGGCCGACCTGGCGCTGCCGGCGGTGGAGCGCCACTTCGTCGAACAGACGGTGGGCAAGGGTTCGGAGCACCTGATCCGCCGCACGCTGGCGCACGCGGGCGCCGCGCCGGAGCGCTTCGACGCCGCCTTCGCGCGCTACCAGCACCACTACCTGGCCATCAACGGCCGGCATTCCGAGCTCTATCCCGGCGTGGTGGAAGGCTTGCGGCAATTGCAGGCGGCGGGGCTGAAGCTGGCCTGCCTGACCAACAAGCCCGGCGCCTTCGCGCGGCCGCTGCTGGCGGCCAAGGGCATCGAGCACTTCTTCACCTTCGTCTTCGGTGGCGACGCCTTCGCGGCCAAGAAGCCCGATCCGCTGCCGCTGCTCAAGACCTGCGAGGCGCTGGGCACGGCGCCCGGCCGCACGCTGATGGTGGGTGACTCCAGCAACGACGCCGAGGCCGCGCATGCCGCGGGCTGCCCGCTGGTGCTGGTGAGCTACGGCTACAACCACGGCCAGCCGGTGCGCGAGCTGCGCGCCGAGGCGCACGTGGACCGGCTGGACGCGCTGGACCTGGCGGCGCTGCGGCAACGCCCCTGAGCGAAGGCCCTGTTTCAATGCGTCCCTCCCCGGGCCTCGGGCTTGCGCCGCGAGCCTGCTAGACTGGAACGCATCATGTTTTTGGCGCGCAAACTGACGAAGGGGTCGATCGACCGGGGAGCCTGGCCCTGGCGAGGCTGGCCTGCCTGACGTTTGGTTTGCGCCCCGGCCGTCGTGACGACGTGCCTGCGGCGCCTGCCCCAGCCGGCCGCCCCTGAGCGGCCCTGAACCACCGACCTTACGGGCCGCCTGCCTTGGGCGCCCGCCGGGCCTGGAGGGCCCGCACCGTGATCACTGAACTCGAATTCAAGAGCCTGGCCGCCGAAGGTTTCAACCGCATCCCGCTCATCGCGGAAGCCTTCGCCGATCTCGAAACGCCGCTGTCGCTGTACCTGAAGCTCGCCGGCGGACGGCCGCACAGCTTCCTGCTGGAGTCCGTCGTCGGCGGCGAGCGCTTCGGCCGCTATTCCTTCATCGGGCTGCCCGCGCGCACGCTGCTGTGCGCCACGGGGCTCAAGACCGAGATCGTCACCGACGGCCAGGTGGTGGAGACCCACGAGGGCAACCCGCTGGACTTCATCGCCGCCTACCAGCAGCGCTTCAAGCCGGCGCTGCGCCCGGGGCTGCCGCGCTTCTGCGGCGGGCTGGCCGGCTACTTCGGCTACGACGCCGTGCGCTTCATGGAGTCCAAGCTCGCGCGCACGGTGAAGGAGGGCGGCATCGGCACGCCCGACATCCTGCTGCTGCAGACCGAGGAGATCGCCGTCATCGACAACCTGTCGGGGCGGCTGTACCTCATCGTGTGGGCCGACCCGGCGCAGCCCGAGGCCTACTTCAAGGCGAAGAAGCGCCTGACCGAGCTCACCGACAAGCTGCGCTACAGCGTCAGCGCCCCCTCGGTGAAGCGCGGGCAGTCGCATGAGGTCGAGCGCGAGTTTGCCAAGGCCGACTTCGAGGCGGCGGTGCTGCGCTGCAAGGAGTACATCGCCGCGGGCGACTGCATGCAGGTGGTGCTGGGGCAGCGCCTGAAGAAGCGCTACACCGAGAGTCCGCTGTCTCTCTACCGCGCGCTGCGCTCGCTGAATCCCTCGCCCTACATGTACTTCTACGACCTGGGCGAGTTTCAGATCGTCGGCTCCTCGCCGGAAATCCTGGTGCGGCACGAGCACGTGGCCGAGGGCGAGAAGGTCACGATCCGCCCGCTGGCCGGTACGCGGCCGCGCGGCGCCACGCCGGAGAAGGACGCCGCCAACGAGAAGGAACTGCTGGCCGATCCGAAGGAGCGCGCCGAGCACCTGATGCTCATCGACCTGGCGCGCAACGACATTGGCCGCATCGCCCAGACCGGCAGCGTCAAGGTCACGGAAGCCTTCGCGGTGGAGCGCTACTCGCACGTGATGCACATCGTCAGCAACGTCGAAGGGCTCTTGAAACCCGGCACCAACAACCTCGACGTGCTGCGCGCCACCTTCCCGGCGGGCACGCTCTCCGGCGCGCCCAAGATCCGGGCCATGGAGATCATCGACGAGCTGGAGCCGGTGCAGCGCGGCATCTACGGCGGCGCCTGCGGCTACCTGAGCTTCGCCGGCGACATGGACGTGGCCATCGCCATCCGCACGGGCATCGTCAAGGACCAGGTGCTGTACGTGGCCGCGGCGGCCGGCGTGGTGGCGGACTCGGTACCCGAGCTGGAATGGAAGGAAACCGAGGCCAAGGCGCGGGCCGTGCTGCGCGCCGCTGAACTCGTTGAAGAAGGCTTCTGAAGGAGACCGCCATGCTGCTGATGATCGACAACTACGACTCCTTCACCTTCAACCTGGTGCAGTACTTCGGCGAGCTGGGCGAGGAAGTGCGCGTGTTCCGCAACGACGAGATCACGCTCGAAGGCATCGCGGAGCTCAAGCCCGACCAGCTGGTGCTGTCGCCGGGGCCGTGCTCGCCGGCGGAAGCCGGCATCTGCGTGCCTGCCATCCAGCACTTCGTGGGAAAACTGCCGATCCTGGGCGTGTGCCTGGGGCACCAGAGCATCGGTGCCGCGCTGGGCGGGAAGATCATCCGCGCCCAGGTGCAGATGCACGGCAAGGTGAGCACCATCCACACCGACCGGGCGGGCGTGTACGCCGGGCTGCCGCAGGACTTCGACGTGGTGCGCTACCACTCGCTGGCCATCGAGCGCGAGACCCTGCCGCAGGAGCTGATCGTCACCTCGCGGACGGATGACGGCGAGATCATGGGCGTGCGGCATCGCGACCTGGCGGGCACGCGCACGCCGCTGGAGGGCGTGCAGTTCCATCCCGAGTCCATCCTCTCCGAGCACGGGCACGCGATGCTGCGCAACTTCATCGAAATGAGCCGCGCGGCATGAGCACGGTGAGCTACGGCAGCGCCGCGGCAGCGGTGCCGGTGGGCGCGCCGGACGTGGTGGACCTGCGCAGCGACACCGTCACGCGTCCCACCGCCGCCATGCGCGCGGCGATGCTGGCCGCGCCGGTGGGCGACGACGTGTTCGGCGACGACCCCACGGTCAACGCGCTGCAGGCGCGCGTGGCGGCGCTGCTGGGCCAGGAGGACGCGCTCTTCATGGCCAGCGGCACGCAAAGCAACCTGTGCGCGCTGCTGTCGCACTGCGGGCGCGGCGACGAGTACATCGCCGGCAACCTCGCGCACTGCTACCGCTACGAGGGTGGCGGTGGGGCGGTGCTGGGCGGCATCCAGCCGCAGCCGCTGCCGCAGCAGCCGGACGGCACGCTGCTCCTTTCGGACATCGAGGTCGCCATCAAGCCTGATGACGAGCATTTCGCGCGCACGCGGCTGCTGTGCCTGGAGAACACCTGGAACGGCAACGTGCTGCCCGCCGGCTACGTGGAGGCGGCCACGGCGCTGGCACGCCGGCGCGGGCTGACGACGCACCTGGACGGCGCGCGCCTGTTCAACGCGGCGGTGGCGTCGGGCGTGGCGCCGGCCGAGATCGCGCGCCACTTCGACTCCGTCTCGGTCTGCTTCAGCAAGGGCCTGGGGGCGCCGGTGGGCTCGATGCTGTGCGGCGCGCGCGAGCTGATCGCCCGCGCGCGGCGCGTGCGCAAGATGGTTGGCGGCGGTATGCGCCAGGTCGGTGTGCTGGCGGCAGCGGTGGACCACGCGCTCACGCACCACGTGCAGCGCCTGGCCGAGGACCACGCGCTGGCGGCGCGCCTGGCTCAGGGGCTGGAGGGCCTGCCGGGCCTGACGGTCAAGCGTCCGCAGACCAACATCGTCTTCGTGGACGTGGCCGGCGGGCGCGGCGAGGCGCTGCTGGCGCACCTGCGCGCGCGGGGCGTGCTGGCCACGGGGCTGATTGGCCTGCGCTTCGTCACGCACCTGGATGTGGATGCCACGGGCGTGGAGCGCGCCATCGCTGCCGTGCGCGAGTTCTGCGTGCGCGACAACTGACAACGACTGCCTGGAGGCCTGGGATGCCTATCACCAACACCGAAGCCCTGACGCGCGTCATCGAGCACCGCGAGATCTTTCACGACGAGATGCTGGCGCTGATGCGCCGCATCATGAGCGGCGAGATGAGTGCGCCGATGATGGCGGCGCTGCTCATCGGGCTGCGTGTAAAGAAGGAAACCATCGGCGAGATCACGGCCGCGGCGCAGGTGATGCGTGAGTTCTCGACCAAGGTGCCGGTGGCCGACCGCGAGCACCTGGTGGACATCGTGGGCACGGGTGGCGACGGGGCCCACACCTTCAACATTTCCACCTGCTCGATGTTCGTGGCCGCAGCCGCGGGCGCGCGCGTCTCGAAGCACGGCGGGCGCAGCGTCTCCAGCAAGAGCGGCAGCGCCGACGTGCTGGAAGCGCTGGGTGTGCGGCTGGACCTGGCGCCGGCGGAGATCGCGCGCTGCATCGAGCGCACGGGCATCGGCTTCATGTTCGCCCCGAACCACCACCCGGCCATGAAGAACGTGGCGCCGGTGCGCAAGGAGCTGGGCGTGCGCACGATCTTCAACATCCTGGGGCCGCTGACCAACCCGGCCGACGCGCCCAACATCCTGATGGGCGTGTTCCACCCGGACCTGGTCGGCATCCAGGTGCGCGCGCTGCAGCGCCTGGGCGCGAAGCACGCGATGGTGGTCTACGGCCGCGACGGCATGGACGAGGTGTCGCTGGGCTCGGCCACGATGGTGGGCGAGTACCGCGACGGCGGGATCGAGGAGTACGAAATCCATCCCGAGGACTTCGGGCTGCCCATGGCCAGCAACCGCGCGCTGCGCGTGGAGACGCCGCAGCAGTCGCTGGAGATGCTGCGCGGCGTGCTGGACAACCGGCCGGGCGCGGCGCGCGACATCGTGCTGCTCAACACCGGCGTGGCGCTGTACGCGGCGGACGTGTCGGCCTCCATCGCCGAGGGCATCGAGCATGCGCGCGAAGCGCTGGCCAGCGGCGCGGCCAAGGCCAAGATGGAGGCCTTCGTGGTTGCCACGCAGCAGGGCGGGAGCGCGGCATGAGCGACATCCTGAACAAGATCGTCGCGGTCAAGCACGAGGAGGTCGCGGCGGCGCGGGCCGTGCGTCCGCTGGAGGTGGTGCGCCGCGAGGCGGAAGCCTTGGGCGGCCAGCGCGACTTCGTGGGCGCGCTGCGCGCCAAGGTGGCGGCGGGGCAGGCGGCGGTGATCGCGGAGGTCAAGAAGGCCAGTCCGAGCAAGGGCGTGCTGCGCGAGAGCTTCGTGCCGGCCGAGATCGCCGCCAGCTACGAGCGCCACGGCGCGGCCTGCCTGAGCGTGCTCACCGACGAAGGCTTCTTCCAGGGCCATGCCGACTACCTGCGCCAGGCGCGCGCCGCGTGCGCGCTGCCGGTGCTGCGCAAGGACTTCATGGTCGATGCCTACCAGGTGTTTGAGGCGCGGGCGATGGGGGCGGACTGCATCCTGCTGATCGCCGCCTGCCTGGACGATGCACAGATGGCTGACCTGGAAGCGCAGGCGCAGGCGCTGGGCATGGCGGTGCTGGTGGAGGTGCACGACGGCGAGGAACTGGATCGGGCGCTCAAGCTCAAGACGCCGCTGGTGGGCATCAACAACCGCAACCTACGCACCTTCGAGGTCAGCCTGGACGCCACGCTGGCGTTGCTGCCGCGCGTGCCGGCCGAGCGGCTGCTGGTAACGGAGTCCGGCATCCTGGCGCCGGCGGACGTGCATCGCATGCGGGACGCCGACGTGCACGCCTTCCTGGTCGGCGAGGCCTTTATGCGCGCCCCGGACCCGGGCGCGGCACTGCGGGCGCTGTTCGGCTGATTCTGCGCCGCTGAAGCGGTCTGTCGAGCCTGTCCGGGGCCTCGCAGGAGGTCGCGGACAGGCTTTTTCATGGGCGCAGTCGATGTGCCGGCGGGGGAATGGCGGCCGCGGCGCGCGGCGGACCTGTGTGGCCCTAGGCTTGCGCCATGGACGACATCTCACAACTCAATCGCCTGCAGCCGCCCCTGGAGGCGCAGCTGCATGGCATCGACCCCGGCTGGCAGCACGTCGTGGACGGCTGGCTGGACTCGCTCGCCGGGCAGGCGCTGGTGAGCTTCGTGGAGCAGCGGCTAGCGGCCGGGGCGACCGTGTTTCCGGCGCGGCCGCTGCGGGCGCTGGAGCTCACGCCGCTGGCGCAGACGCGCGTGGTGCTGCTGGGGCAAGACCCGTATCACGGCGCCGGTCAGGCCGAGGGGCTGGCTTTCTCGGTGCCTGAGGGGGTGACGCCGCCGCCGAGCCTGCGCAACGTCTTCAAGGAGATCCAGCGCGACTTGGGGCTCAAGCCGCCGCGCCACGGCCATCTGGTGGCGTGGGCGCAGCGCGGTGTGCTGTTGCTCAACACGACGCTGACGGTGGAGGAGGGCAAACCGGCCAGTCATGCCAAGCGCGGCTGGGAGGCGCTGACGGATGCGCTGATCCGTGCTGCGGCGGAGGAGGCGCAGCCCAAGGTCTTCATGCTCTGGGGTGCGCATGCGCAGGCCAAGCGGCCGCTGATCGAGGCTGCGGGCCGCGATCACTTGGTGCTGGTGAGCAACCACCCCTCGCCGCTGGCGGCGACGAAGCCGCCAATTCCGTTCATCGGCAACGGGCACTTCGGGAAGGCCAGTGCCTTCCTGGCCGAGCGGGGGAGGGGGATCGACTGGCGGCTGTGACAGGGGCGGCGGCTGGATTGGCCTGGCCGATCCGGAGCGGCTTGCAGTGGGCCGCCTTGGGTAAAGCGGGAACGTGAACCGACGTTTGCAGGGGGTGTTCGGCGCAACTAGGGGCTGCGTTGTGGAGCGACTGCTGCGATCCTCAGAAATTTTTCTTCGAAAGGCTTTGCATTCTTTTTTTACGGTGTTATAGTCTTGGTCTTGCCTCGGAGGGGTGCCCGAGTGGCTAAAGGGGGCAGACTGTAAATCTGTTGGCTTACGCCTACGCTGGTTCGAATCCAGCCTCCTCCACCAAGGCAAACAAATTCAGCCGTGCTGCGAATCGCTAACGCAGCGCGGTCGGAGCGGCGGCTCTGCTGCGGTCGATGACTTCGGTTGCAGTGGGGGTGCTGTCCGACTCCCAGGGCGGGAGTAGTTCAATGGTAGAACCCCAGCCTTCCAAGCTGATGACGCGGGTTCGATTCCCGTCTCCCGCTCCAGCGATCACGCTTCGGCAGTGGTGTGGGCTCTGATGAAGAGCCTAGACCTGTGCCGATGCCCATGTGGCTCAGTGGTAGAGCACTCCCTTGGTAAGGGAGAGGTCACGCGTTCGATCCGCGTCATGGGCACCACCCAACAGTGAACTCGTTTGATCGCCAGGAGAGCTGAGCATGGCAAAAGGTAAGTTCGAGCGGACCAAGCCGCACGTCAACGTGGGCACGATCGGCCACGTGGACCATGGCAAGACGACGCTGACGGCGGCGATCACGACCATTCTGTCGGCCAAGTTCGGCGGCGAGGCCAAGGCGTACGACCAGATCGACGCGGCTCCGGAAGAGAAGGCCCGTGGCATCACGATCAACACCGCGCACGTGGAGTACGAGACGGCCAACCGGCACTACGCGCACGTGGACTGCCCCGGCCACGCCGACTACGTGAAGAACATGATCACGGGCGCGGCGCAGATGGACGGCGCCATCCTGGTGTGCTCGGCCGCTGACGGCCCGATGCCCCAGACCCGCGAGCACATCCTGCTGGCGCGTCAGGTGGGCGTGCCCTACATCATCGTCTTCCTCAACAAGTGCGACATGGTCGACGACGCCGAGCTGCTGGAGCTCGTCGAGATGGAAGTGCGCGAGTTGCTGAGCAAGTACGACTTCCCCGGCGACGACACCCCCATCGTCAAGGGCTCGGCCAAGCTGGCGCTGGAAGGCGACAAGGGTGAGCTCGGCGAGCAGGCCATCCTGAAGCTGGCCGAGGCGCTGGACAGCTACATCCCCACGCCCGAGCGCGCCGTGGACGGCACGTTCCTGATGCCCGTGGAAGACGTGTTCTCGATCTCCGGCCGCGGCACCGTGGTGACCGGTCGCGTCGAGCGCGGCGTGATCAAGGTCGGCGAGGAAATCGAGATCGTCGGTATCCGTGCCACGCAGAAGACCACCTGCACCGGCGTGGAGATGTTCCGCAAGCTGCTGGACCAGGGTCAGGCCGGCGACAACGTGGGCATCCTGCTGCGCGGCACCAAGCGCGAGGACGTCGAGCGCGGCCAGGTGCTGTGCAAGCCCGGCTCGATCAAGCCGCACACGCACTTCACCGCCGAGGTGTACGTGCTGTCCAAGGATGAAGGCGGTCGTCACACGCCGTTCTTCAACAACTACCGTCCCCAGTTCTACTTCCGTACCACGGACGTGACCGGCGCGGTGGAGCTGCCCAAGGACAAGGAAATGGTGATGCCCGGCGACAACGTCTCCATCACCGTCAAGCTGATCGCCCCGATCGCCATGGAAGAAGGCCTGCGCTTCGCCATCCGCGAAGGCGGCCGTACCGTCGGCGCCGGCGTCGTGGC
>NZ_CALAOH010000239.1 GCF_937926365.1 uncultured Azohydromonas sp.
GGGCTGCCGGCGTGGATCCGGCCCGAGTGGCTGGAGCCGCTGGTCGTGCAGGGCGAGCCGCTGGGCACGCTGCTGGTGGTGCCGACCGCGGCGCGCGCCCGCGTGCCGGTGCCGCGTGCGGCGGCGGTGGCTGCGCAGGCAACGGTGGCCGCACCCGCAGCCGACAGCTTCTCGTCGCTGGTGACGAACGACGCGGGGCTGCGCGACGTGATCGCCAAGGCGCGCCAGCTCTCGCGCTCGCGCGCGCCGGTGCTGCTGCACGGCGAGACGGGCGTGGGCAAGGAGGAATTCGCGCGCGGCATCCATGGCGCGGGCGCCGGCGCCTACGTGGCGCTGAACTGCGGCGGGCTGTCGCGCGAGCTGCTGGCCAGCGAGCTCTTCGGCTATGCCGAGGGCGCCTTCACCGGCGCGCGCAAGGGCGGCATGGTGGGCAAGATCGAGGCGGCCAACGGCGGCACGCTGTTCCTGGACGAGATTGGCGAGATGCCGCTGGACATGCAGCCCAACCTGCTGCGCGTGCTGGAGCAGGGCGAGCTGTACCGGCTGGGCGAGAACACGCCGCGCAAGGTGCGCTTCCGCCTGATCGCGGCCACGCACCGCGACCTGCGCCAGGAGATCGCGGCCGGGCGCTTCCGCATGGACCTGTACTACCGCATCGCCGTGACGAGCCTGCGCATTCCGCCGCTGCGCGAGCGCCGCGGCGACATCCCGCTGCTGGCGCGGCATTTCCTGCAGCGCTTCCGCGCCGAGCAGGGGCTGGAGCCGGGCGCCCTGTCCGAAGAGGTGCTGCAGGCGCTGCAGGCCTACGCGTGGCCGGGCAACGTGCGCGAGCTGCGCAACATCATCGAAGGGGCGGTGCTGCTCTCCGAGGGGCCGGTGCTGACCCTGGACGCGCTGCCGCGCGAGTTCCTGGAGGCGGCGCAGCCGGCGCCGTCCGGGCCCGCCGCCGCGCCGGCGCCGGCGGGCGGCGTGTGCAGCATCGCCGAAGGCGAGGAGGCGCTGATCCGCCGTGCCATCGAGGCCAGCGGCGGCAACCTGACGCTGGCCGCGCGCCAGCTCGGCATCGCCAAGAGCACGCTGTACGTGAAGCTCCAACGCTACGGGCTGTCGCGGGCCGGCGCTAGGGCTTGAGCATCGAGCGCGCCGGCTCTTCGCCCAGCGCGCGCTCGATGCCCTCGTGCCCGGGCGTGCCCGCATCCAGCGCCTTGCGCAGGTTGTGCGCGTACTTGGGCATGCGCTTGGGCGGCAGCAGCGGCTCGCTCGGGTCGATCACCGCCTCCACCAGCGCCGCTCCGGGGTGCGCCAGCGCCGCGTCGAGCACCGCGCCGCAGTCCTCGGCGCGCTCCACGCGCCAGCCGCGCAGCCCGAAGGCCTCGGCCAGCTTCACGAAGTCGATGGGCTGCAGCGCGCATTCGAACTCGGGGTTGCCCAGGAACATCATCTGTTCCCACTTGATCTGGCCGAGCGAGTCGTTGCGCACCACGACGATCTTGATCGGCAGCCGGTAGCGCGCCACGGTGGCGAGCTCGCTCAACAGCATGGTGAAGCCGCCGTCGCCGGCGAAGGCCACCACCTGCCGCTGCGGAAAAGCCAGCTGCGCCGCGATGGCGTAGGGCAGCGCGCAGCCCATGGAGGCGAGCAGGCCCGAGCCGGCGTAGCGCTGCCCCTCCCGGGCGGCGCAGTAGCGCGCCAGCAGCCCGGTGTTGTGGCCGGAGTCCCAGGCCACGATCGCGTTGGGGGCCAGCCGCTGGCCCAGGTCGCGCGCGATGCGGCCGGGCTTCATCGGCGCGCCGGGCCGCTCCACCGCGTCGTGCAGCAGCTGGCGCCACGCGGCCATGCCCCGCTGCGCGCCCTGCAGGAAGGCGCGGTCGTCCTTGCGCCGCAGCCGCGGCAGCAGCGCCTGCAGCGTCGCGCCCGCGTCGCCCACCAGCCCCACTTCCGCCGGAAAGCGCAGCCCGATGCGCGCGCCGTCGTGGTCGATCTGCACCCCCGCCGCCTGGCCCGGCTTGGGGTAGTACTCGATGTAGGGGAAGGTCGAGCCCACGATCAGCAGCGCGTCGCACTGCTCGAAGGCCTCCTGCGAGGGCCGCGTGCCCAGCAGCCCGATGCCGCCGGTGGTCAGCGGGTGGTCGTCCGGGACGAGCGCCTTGCCCAGCAGCGCCTTGACGATGGGTGCGCCCAGCGTGTCGGCCGTGGCCAGCAGCTCATCGCGTGCCTGCAGCGCGCCCTGGCCGGCGAGGATCGCCACGCGCTGCGCCCGGTTCAGCAGCTCCGCGGCACGGTCCAGGTCCGTGTCCGAGGGCAGCAGCGTGGCCTGCGTGCGGGTGAAGGAGACATGGTGCGCGACGTTGCGGCTGGAGGCCTTGACCGCCTTGGCCTCCTGCTCCTGCACGTCGGTCGGGATGGAGAGGTGCGCCACGCCGCGGCGGGCCAGCGCGGTGCGGCAGGCCAGCGCCACGGCGTTCTCCACGTGGGCCGCGCTCATGATGCGGGCGCTGTACTCGGCGACGTCGCTGAACAGCTTGGGCAGGTCCACGTCCTGCTGGGTGAAGGTGTCGGCCAGGTCGTGGTAGGGCAGGCCGGTGAGGGCCAGCACCGGTGCGCGGTCGAAGCGGGCGTCGTACAGCCCGTTGAGCAGGTGCACGCCGCCGGGGCCGGTGGTGGCGAGGCAGCAGCCCAGGCGCCCGGTCCACTTGGCATGGGCGCAGGCCATGAAGGCGGCGGCCTCCTCGTGGCGCACCTGCACGAAGCGGATGCGGTCGGCGCGCGTGCGCAGCGCCTCCATCACGCCGTTGATGCCGTCGCCGGGCATGCCGAAGACCGTGTCGATGCCCCAGCCGATGAGCGCATCGACCAGCAGCTCCGCGCCCTTGCGCGATTCCTTGGGGCTTTCCATGGGCAGCTTCCTTCGTCAGTGATGCGCGGGCCCGCGGCAACCGACGTTCCGCGGCCGGCGCGGAATGCGGCTTGCCCCGCGTAGCCCTGCCCGGGACGAGCCGCGCTTCTCCCCGGACGGCACCGGGGCCGCACCCGGGATGACGCATCAGGACGCAAACCGCGCCGGCTGCACCATGCGCGTGGCCACCACTTCCCACGGACTCCACTTGCTCTCCCCCGCACCCCCTCCCGCACCGCCGCTTCCAGCCGGCGAAGCCGCGTCCGCCGAGACGCCGCCCGGCCACGCCCTGCCCGCGCCACTGCAGACCGCCTTGCGCCAGGCGCCGCGCCGCTACCGCATGCCGCCCTTGCCGGCCGACGCCGGTGTCGCCCGGTCCGCCGGCGCGGAAACGGCGCTGGCCTTCGCGCTGGAGGTGGCGCGCGGCGCGGCCGAGCACCACGCGCCCGTGCCGGCCGGCGTGGACACGCTCTTCACCTGGGCGCTGGAGACGCTGATCCGCGAGTCCCTGCAGCCCGAAGGCGGCGATCCGAGCTTCCAGGCCCTCGTGCTGCGGGCGCGCGAGCCCGTGGTGGACGAATACGTCCGGCTGTCCGCCCAGGTCCTGACCGATGCGCGCGCGGTCCGCGCCGCCGTCAACGCCGTCGCGCATCCCGGCAAGCTGCGCCACCAGGCGCCCGCGGAGGTGCAGGAGGCGCTGGCGCCGCTGCACCGCCATGCCATGGCGGGCGAGTGGTCCGCGCTGCGGCCGGCTCTGGAGCCCCTGCTGGCGCAAGCGCCGACGGACGACGCCGAGCCGCGCGCCCTGCTCGAAGCGCTGTCGGACCTGCCCGCGCTGCAGCGCCTGGAGCGCGGCGCCGCATTGCTGCGGGACGAAGCCGTGCAGCGCTACCGCGCCCTGTGCGAGCGTCGCGGCCCGCTGGCCGGCACCGCCTCCGCCGCGGCGAACGGCCGCGCGGCGGCCCGGCTCGGTGCGGCGGCGGAAGCGGGCACCGTGCAGGCCTTCAACCAGGTCGCCGCACTGCTGGACCGCGAGGCGCCGGGGGGTGGGCGCCACTCGGTCGTGCACGGCCTGCGCATCCCCGGCCACTACCCGGGCGTGGCGGCGCAGACCAAGGGCGAGTGGGACGTCGCGCTCGTACGCGCCGTGGAGGCCTCCGACACGGTGGACATCGTGCTGCTGGCCGAAGTGAAAGCTTCCGCCGCTGCCGCCACCACGGACCTGCCGCGCCTGCTGCGCGGCCTGGAGCGGCTGGCGCAGGCCCAGCCCGATGCCAGCTACACCCTGGCGGCCAACCGCGGCGAGGTGAAGGTGAGCGGCGGCTCGCTGCGCGCGCTGCAGCCCCGGGACGAGACCTTGCCGCCGCAGGTGATCTATTGCTGCGCGGCGCCGACCGAAACGCCGCCGGCCATGCTCAGCGCCGCCACCAAGGCGGTGCTGTTGACCGACGCCGCCTGCGTGGCCTTCGCCCGCAGCCTCGTCGAGGGCGGTTCGCTGGACGCCGCCACGTTGCTGCCGCTGTGGGCGGACCTGCTCAACCGCCCCCTGCGCTGGCGCTCGGTGCTGCGGCAATACCCCAACGCCTGCCATGCACGCGAGGCGATGCTGCAGCCGCAGGACCTGGTGAGCGCCCTCGTGGCGGCGATGGCCGCTTGATGCCGCCGCTGCCCGCCGCCTGTGCCGGGGCGCCCTGGCCGGCGTGCGGGAAGGCCAGCGACGACTTGTTTTGCCCATGGAGACCCGCCGTGCGTGACCGTCCGCCTGTCCACTCCCATTGCACTCGCGCGTTCCGCGTGATCCTGGCGCTGGCCCTGGCCACGGCCGTGCTGGCCTGGTTCGGGTGGCGCATGGGTGGGTTCGAGGACGGCGCCGCGACACTGCGCACGCTGGCGGTCGCGGGCATGGCCGGCGCACTGGGCTACGCCCTGGCGAAGTGGCTGCTGCTGGCTTTCGTGGTGGGCATGGCGCCGGTGCTGGTGCTGCTGGCGCTGCTGGGCGGCTTGTGGAATTGAGTGGCCGCGACCCGGCCCGGGCGTCCCGCAGTTACCCCCGCGATCTGTGGACAACTCTGTGACGTACCTGCTCGCGGCGAAGCTAAGCCCTTGATTTGTCTGGTTGTTGTGGGTCGTGCCTAAAAAATGGGCATTTCCGGGCTGTCCATGCCGTCCCGCGGCCCTGCCGGGCCTCAAGCGCCTACCAGTCGGGATGCTGGTTCTCGACCCGGGCACACACCACCAGCGCGGTGGTGATCTCCAGCAGCCGCGCCTGCAGGTCGCTCACGTCGGACTGGTGCAGCGGCTGGCTGCTGACGCTGGCGGCAAGCTCCTGCCATTGGCGCAGCTCCGAACGCAGCCGCTGCGTGGCCCAGGAGGGCGCCACGGCGTCGGCCGCCTCGTCCAGCGGCCGCAGCAGCGCGTGCGCCTCCTCGACGATGCACCGGCACAGCGCTTCCCATTGCGAACGCGACAACTGCTTGCCCGCGTAACCGGTGCGCATCTGGCCCAGTTGGCGCTCCAGGCCGTGCAGCCGCAGCGCCAGCGCTTCCAGATCGACGGCCTGCACGCGGCGCCAGGCGTCGCGCGCGCCGCGTCCTGGCCAGTGGCTGGGACGGTGGCGCCACGCCGCGTGCAGCACGCGCCACAGCTGGCAGCGAAACTTCCGTTCCCTCAGCGCCATGCGGCCTCGGGCGCCGCGAGCGGCGAAAGAGAAACTCGGGTCATTTACAAAGCGGTAGTGGATTCACTCGCGCCCAGTAGGCCTGCCCCTCCACGGTGCGCCTGTTGCGAGCCGCTGGATTTGTGCGCCCGGGGCAACCAGCCGTTTCCCCCGGACCGAGTGGTGTGGTTGCCGATACATCCGATACGGACAGGGTGTCGTGAATCCGCATCGTGCCTTGCCAATAGTTGCGCCATGTGTTAGGCGCCGCATTTCCTTCAACGACCTCATGACGAAACGAAGTTCCCGCCGGCTGCTTTCCGCTCCCCTGTTTTCCAGCCTGCGTTCGCCCGAGGCGCTGCGCGCCGACCTGTTGGCCGGGCTGCTGGGCGCGGTGCTGGTGCTGCCGCAAGGCATCGCCTTCGCCACGCTGGCCGGGCTGCCGCCGCAGTACGGGCTCTATTCCGCCGTGGTGCCCTGCATCGTCGCGGCGGTGGCGGGCTCCAGCCGTCATGTGGTGTCCGGGCCCACCAATGCCAACTCGCTGGCGCTGTTCGCCATGCTCACGCCGCTGGCCGCCGTGGGCAGCCCGGCCTACGTGGAGCTGGCGCTGGCCGTGACGGTGCTCGTCGGGCTGCTGCAGTTCGCCACCGGCGCGCTGCGGCTGGGAGCGATCGCCAACTTCATCTCGCCGACGGCGCTGCTGGGCTTCACCACCGGCGCGGCGCTGCTCATCGTGGTGCATGCGCTCAAGGACGCGCTGGGCCTGACCCTGCCGCCCGGCGCCAGCGCCGGCGTGGTGCTGCGCGCGGCTTTCACGCAGGTGCCGCAACCCGGCGCGCTGCTGGTGGCGTTGGCGACACTGGCCACCGCGGCGGGGCTGCGGCGCTGGCGGCCGGGCTCGCCCTTCATGCTGGTGGCGCTGGCCGTGGGCACGCTGCTGGCGTGGGGCCTGCAGCACTGGGCGCCGCCGGCATGGCAGCTGCGGCTGCTGGGACCGCTGCCCTCGGCGCTGCCGCCGCTGCACGTGCCCAGCGTCAACCTGGAGCAGCTGCCGCAGCTGCTGGCCATCGCCGCGGCGCTGACGGTGGTGGCGCTGGCGCAGTCCATCGCCATCGCCAAGGCCGTGGCCGCGCGCTCGGGCCAGCGCATCGACGCCAACCGCGAGTTCCTGGGCCAGGGCCTGTCGAACCTGGTGGGCGGCCTGTTCTCCTGCTACGTCTCCTGCGGCTCGCTCAACCGTTCCATGCCCAACCTCGAAGCGGGTGCGCGCTCACCGCTGGCGGCCGTCGCGTCGGCGCTGCTGGTGGTGCCGATGGTGGCACTCACGGCGCCGGTGCTGGCGTGGATTCCCTTTGCCTCCATCGCCGGGTTGCTGGTGCTGGTGGGCTGGACGCTGCTGGACCTGCCGCGCTGGCGTCGCCTTGCGCTTGCCAGCCGCCAGGAGCTGGCCGTGGCGCTGATCACCATGGCCGCCACGCTCACGCTGCACCTGGAGGTGGCGGTGCTCATCGGCAGCGCGCTGTCGCTGGGGCTGTACCTGCACCGCACCTCGCGCCCGGCGCTGCGCAGCATGGGTTTCAGCGGCCCGCGCGGCGACCCGCACCGGCCCTTCGTGGTGCTGGCGCACACCGAGCACGCGCAGCCGGAGTGCCCGCAGCTGAAGCTGCTGCGCATGGAAGGCTCGGTCTACTTCGGCGCCACGGCCCACGTGTCGGACCGGCTGCAGGCGCTGCGCGACGCGCCGCGGCCGCAGAAGCACCTGCTGGTGATGGCCAAGAGCATGAATTTCGTGGACGTGGCCGGCTCGGAGCTGTGGCGCCAGGAGTTGCGCGCGCGCCGCGCCATGGGCGGCGACCTGTACTTCCACCGCCCGCGCCCGGGCGTGCTGGCGCAGTGGAAGCGCGACGGCTTCCTGGACGAGCTGGGCGAAGGGCACATCTTCCCGGACAAGCGCCGCGCCATCGCCGCCATCACCCATCGGCTGGACTGCCCCACCTGCACCCGCTGCACGGTGCGCGTGTTCGAGGAATGCGCCACCTGGCCCGGCCCGGGTTGCGAAAAAGAGAAGCTGGCTTGACGCCACCAGCCCTTCACCCCGCAACGTCCCAGATGGCGGGATCAGCGCGCTGATCCCGCTCAACTCCGCCGTAAGCCTGCCGATAGCGCCCCGTCAGCTTTCAGCAAGAAAACGCGCAAGGAGACAGACGGCGATGTTCGAGAACCTCAAGACCCGCATGGTGCTGCCGCTGGGCTTTGCCTGCGTGCTGCTGTTCATGGTGGCCGTGACGGCGGTGGGCGTCAGCGGCCTTAACGACGTGGGCCGGCTGCAGCGGCAGGCGCTGGCGGCCGAGCGCGCGGCGATGGCGCAGGAGATCGAGCGCGAGGTGGCCTCGGCGAGCCGCCTGATGATGGCGCTCACGGGCGTGGGGCTGCTGGTGGGCGTGGCCTTCGCGGTGGGCCTGGTGCGGGCGATTTCCAAGCCCCTGGGCGAAGCCGTCTACATCGCCGAGACCGTGGCCGCGGGCGACCTGAGCCAGGAGTTCGACACCGAGCGCGGCGGCGACTTCGGCCGGCTGCTGGGAGCGCTGGGCCACATGGAGAACACGCTCACGGACCTGGTCACGCGCATCAAGGGCAGCACCGACCTGATCGCCACGGCCTCGCGCCAGATCGACGGCGGCAACTCGGACCTGGCCCGCCGCACCGAGCAGCAGGCGGCCTCGCTGCAGCAGACCGCCGCCAGCATGAGCCAGCTCACCGAGACGGTGAAGCTCAACGCCGATCGCGCGCACTCGGGCAGCTCGCTGGCCGCGCAGGCCAAGCAGGTGGCGGAGCAGGGCGGCTCGGTGATGGCGCAGGTGGTGCAGACCATGGACTCCATCAACCAAAGCTCGCGCAAGGTGTCGGACATCATCGACGTGATCGAAGGCATTGCCTTCCAGACCAACATCCTCGCGCTCAACGCGGCGGTGGAGGCCGCGCGCGCGGGCGAGCAGGGCCGCGGCTTCGCCGTGGTGGCCGGCGAGGTGCGGCAGCTGGCGCAGCGCAGCTCGCAGGCGGCCAAGGAAATCAAGGAATTGATCACCGACGCCGTCGATCACGTGGACAGCGGGTCGGCGCTGGTGCGCCAGGCCGGCGGCACGATGCGGGACATCGTGCAGGCGGTGCAGCGGGTCAACGGGATCCTGGGCGAGATCTCGGCCGCGCTGGCCGAGCAGACCGGCGGCATCCAGGAGGTGAACCAGGCCGTGTCCCACATGGACCGCGTGACGCAGGAGAACGCCGCGCTGGTGCAGCAGGCCGTGGCCGCCACCTCCGCCCTGGCCGCGCAGGCGCGCTCGCTGCAGGGCGTGGTGGACGAGTTCAAGCTCGAGGCTTGAGCAAAAAAAAACCGCCCGGGCCAGGTCCTTTGACGGACCCGGCGCGGGCGGGAGAAGGTTCGCCTGTCGAACCCTGATTCCGCTTACTGCGCCTTGAGCCCCGTGGGCGCCGCCACGCTGATGGCGCCGGTCTCGAATTCGAAGGGGCCGCGCTCGTACACGCCGTCGCCGCCGCGGGTGTTGCCCAGCGCGTCCACGTTGAAGGGCGCGCCCAGCGGCATGCCGGTGGGGAAGGCCTTCTTGAGCCTGAAGTCCTTGCCGGCGATGTTCATGAAGGGATTCGCGCTGTCGGTGATGCCCTTGGACTCGCCCTGCGTGCCGCCAGAGTTGATGAAGACGTTGTAGTCGTGCTTCGAGAAGCGCGAGAAGTTCGGGCTGTCGCTGTTGTAGAAGATGTTGTTGTAGGCCTCGTTGCCCGAGGCCACGCGCGGCAGCGAGCTCAGCGGCGCCTGGTTCACGTTGATGAAGGCGTTGTTGTAGACCTTGGCGTTGTGGAATTCCTCGCCGCCGTTGCCGGTCCAGCCGCCGATCACGCCGTTGGCCTCCTGCCAGCTCGCGCCGTCCGGACGGTAGAACACGTTGCCGTACACCAGCAGCTTGGCGCTGCGGTTGGAGGAGTTGTCCCACATCAGGCCGCCGGTGCTGCGGATGTCGGTGACCAGGTTGTGGCGGAAGGTCACGTCGCCCACGCTGCCGGAGAAGCCCCAGATGCTGGCGACCTCGGAGTGCACCGCGCCGGAACCGTTGTACGACTCCACCCAGCCGTGCTCGATCACGAGGTTGCGCGGGCTGACGAAGAAGGGGCAGCGGCCGATGCCGGTCATGCGGAAGTACGACAGCGTCACGTTGGAGGCGCCGTACACGGCCAGGCCGTCGTTGGAGTAGGAGCCACCGGCGCTGCTGACGCTGCCCTTGCCCACCAGCTCGACGTGGCGGATGGTCACGTTGTTGGCCGTGCCTTCCTGGCCGACGTTGATGACGGGCCTGGCGTCGCCGCGCTCGACGATCTTGATGCCGAAGTTGCCCACCCAGTTGTTGGCCGCGCCGCCGCCGGTCTGGCCGTCGATGACCCAGTAGGGGCTCTTGAAGTTCAGCCCGCCGCCGAACACCGCCTGGCCGCTGCCGTAGGCGCTGTTCCAGCCGGTGTTGGTGCCGTGGTCGCCCGCGGTGGCCTTCTTGATGGTGATGGTGGCCGTGCCGCTGGCCGGCGTGGAGAAGGTGCGCGCCGGGTACAGGCCCGTGGCGATGTAGTAGGTGTCGCCGCGCTGGAGATTGGTCGGCAGCGCGGGCAGGGCATTGGTCCAGTCGCGGCCGGAATCGTCGCCATTGGCGCCCGGGCGCACGTACCAGGTGGCGGCGCTGGCCAGCGCCGGCAGCAGGAAGGCGGCACCCAGCGCCGCCAGGCGGAAATATCGGATCGTGTTCATGACGTTCCCCTATTCGAGTCGATGGTGTGTGGTGTGGCCGGTGTAAGGATCCGTCAGGGGATCGCCTTGGTGGCCTCGCTCGAATAGGTACTTTCCGCGCCGCCCGCCGCGACGGCGGTGACCGCGAAGTAATAAGTGGTGCCTCTGTCGAGGTTGGGCACCGAGACGGTGGTGTTGGTGACGAACAGGCCCTGCCCCTTCTCCTGCGCGTAGCTGCGGGAGCTGGTGCCGTAATAGACGCGGTAGCCCTGCACGGAACCGGTGGGCGCGTTCCAGGTCAGCAGCGCCGAGCCCGTGGCCGCCGGTGCGGGCGCGGGCGCGGGGGAGGGTGCGGGCGCCGGAGCGGGCGCGGGGGAAGGCGCAGGAGCCACCGGGGCCGGCGCGGTGTCCGCCGCGTAGACCTCGCAGACCTTGGTCACGCCCACCGCCGGATCGGAACCGAAGAAATCGTTGGCGCATTGCGCCGAGCCGGCTTCCACGTATTTGCCGACCCAATTGCTGCCCGAGCCGTAGCGCACGAAACTGCGCGTGGCGAGCTTGAAATAAGCATATTCGCTGGCCACCCTGGTCCAGGTACCGGACGAGGTCGGGGAAATGGCTTGCGCAGTTTCCTGGCCATTTCCGGCGGCAGTGGCGGCAATTTCACTGTCCTCGCCGCCGCCGCAGGCGGTGGCGAGAAAGGCGCTCGCCATCAAGGCGGCGAGCAAAGAAAGGCGGGAGGAGCGATTTTGTGGCGGCATGATGTCTATAAAAGCAGACATGAAAAAGGCATCCCGGCGCCGAGCCAAATGGGCCAAGACCGGGGGCGGCTGAGCGCAGTCGATGCCTAGTTACTGCGCCGAACTTGGGAGCACGGCTGTCGGCTCGTGACCGCGCAGCGACGTGACCCGATACGCATGAAACCGGGTAAATAACCAACGAAATTCATGCGATTTTTGTTGATTGGTCGGTCGGGTTGGGAAGGACTCGCTTTCAGGAAATAGCCCGGAACGGCTTCGTCACAGTTTCGGAAAATGGATCCGTTTACTTCCCTTTCGCAAGGATGCAAACGTGATACAAAATCTGATTGAAACGAAATTTCTCCCCGCGCCCGCAGTAGGCGCAAGACGAAGCAGCCGTGGAGTGGATGGCTAGATGATAGATATGAATTGATAGCCCGTCCCGGCGTGATGACAATGCTTAGACAATGAAAACATCTGACACATCGTCTGCCGAGGTGCGGCGAGGGCCGGAAATCCGGCAAATTTAATTTAGGTTTAAACAATATGCGGGTTCTCCCTGGGCGGGACAACCCGGTGCCGGGCGCTGGGAGCCGGGGGGCTCGTCTGGGGTGGCGCGCCGCGCCGCGGCACGCGGGCGGCGACCGTTGCGGCCACCGCGCGGGTTCAGTGTGCTCAGGTCGGGCGCGGACCCATTTCGAATTCGAAGCCCGCCACGCCGGCCACGCCGCCGCGCACGTGGTCGCCCGGCTGCAGCGCGCCGACGCCGGCGGGCGTGCCGGTGAAGATCAGGTCGCCGGGCTGCAGCGCCACGGCCTGCGAGACGTGGCTGATGATGTCCGGCACCGGCCAGATCAGCTCGGTGAGGTCGCCCTGCTGGCGCAGCTCGCCATTGACCTGCAGCCAGATGCGCCCGGCCTCCGGGTGCCCCACCGCCGATACCGGCTGCAGCGCGCTGCAAGGTGCGGACGCATCGAAGCCCTTGGCCCAGTCCCAGGGCCGGCTCATCTGCTTGGCCGTGTCCTGCAGGTCGCGCCGCGTGAGGTCCACGCCCACGCCGTAGCCCCACACCAGCCCCAGCGCCTGCTCCGGCGCGATGCGGCTGCCGCCCTGGGCCAGCGCCACGACCAGCTCGACCTCGTGGTGCAGGTTGGAGGTCAGCGTGGGGTAGGGCACCACGCCCTCGGCCGGCACCACCGCATCGGCGGGCTTCATGAAGAAGAACGGCGGCTCGCGCGTGGGGTCGTTGCCCATCTCGCGCGCATGCGCGGCGTAGTTGCGGCCGACGCAGAACACGCGCCGAACGGGGAAGCGCGCGGTGCTGCCGGCCACGGCGAGCGAGGGAGTTGCTGGGGGCGGGAAAACGAAGTCGGTCATGTCGTGTCTCCTGAGGCCCGCCGCGAACAGCGCGGGGGCGCGAAGCGCAGCGTAGCCGCCGGCGCATGCCGCGCCGGTCCCGCCGCCCGCGCGTTGTCCATGCCGCGGGACGGCACGGCTTATGCCCCGGGCGCAGGACCCGTTTCGCCGGATAGGAGGAGTCCCGCTGCCATGGCCCTGCGCCCAATGCCGCCCCGCCCGCGCGCGGGCGCCCCGCGGCTGCGCCACGGGCTGCGCACGGCGCTCAGCGCCCATGTCAGCAACGGGCTGTCGGCCGCGCTGGGGCTGCTGTTGATCTCGGCCGGCGTGCACGCGGCGCTGGGCGCGCCCGCCGCGGCGGCGGCGTCGGTGGGTGTGCTCGTGTGCATCCCGCCGGACCAGCCCGCGCCCAGGCACGGCAAGCTGCTGCGGCTGCTGCCGGCGGCGCTGTTGGGCTGGCCGCTGTTCTGGGCCGCCTACGCGCTGCACGGCAATGCGTGGCTGCTGGGGCTGCTGCTGGTGCCCGCCACTTTCGTCGCCTTCCTGGCCGGTGCCTGGGGCAAGCGCGGGCTGCCGATCGTGGTGTCGGTGATGTTCGCGCTGGTGTTCGCCATGGCCGTGCCGCGCCACGAGGCCGCGGACGCGGCACTGCGGGGGGCGCTGCACTTCGGGCTGGGCGCCGGGCTGTACCTGCTGTGGGCCACGGCGGCCAATGCGCTGCTCAATCGTTGCTACCGGGTGCAGATGCTGGCCGGCGTGCTGTTCACGCTGGCCGAGCTGATGCGGCTGCAGGCGTCGCGCTTCGTGCCGGCGCCGGGCGCGGCACCGACGCTGGAAGCGCTGCTGCGCCGCCAGGCCGCGCTGGCGGACCAGTTGCAGACGGTGCGCGACCTGGTGCTGGAGTCGCCGCGCACGCCGCGGCGCCAGCGCCAGGCGGGGCTGCTGCTGCACGTGCTGGAACTGCGCGACCATTTGCTGGCCTGCGAGCTGGACCTGGAGGGCCTGCTGGCCCACCCCGGCCACGCGCCGGTGCTGGCGGGCCTGCGCGCGATGCTGCTGGGCGCCGCGGCCGACGTGGAGGCGCTGGCCGATGCGCTGCTCACCGGGCGCGCGCCGGCGGCATCCGAGACGCGGCGCCAG
>NZ_CALAOH010000240.1 GCF_937926365.1 uncultured Azohydromonas sp.
CCGCCCCGCCGCCGGCCGAGGCGGCGCCGCTGGAGCTGCTGCGCCGCGGCCTGCAAGGCCTGTTCGACAGCGGCGAGCCCGAGGTCTTCGCCGCGGTGGAGCACGAGGCCATCGTGGCCGCCTACGAACATTGCCACCGCAACCAGGTCCACACCGCGGCGCTGCTGGGCATCTCGCGCAACGTGCTGCGCGCGCAGCTCAAGCGCTTCGGGCTGCTGCCCGACCGGCCGCGCCGGCGCCCCGCCGCGGGCCAGGGCCTGCCGCGCCTGAGCTTCGATGCCGGCGCCCAGCCGGATGAGCTGGGCAGCGACTGCCCCGAGACGCTGGCCGCCTGAGCCTCGAACCCGGCCCGCGCACCCGCGCCGCCACGCCCCGCGATGCCGGGCCTGGCGGCGTTTTCACGTCCGGCCCTCGCGCGGCACGGCCCAGTGTTGCCAGGGCAACAGCGACTCAACACCCCTGCCCCGCCATGCGCAGCGCAGGGCGCCCCGAAGGGCGTGCGCGGCGAAAAACGGCCTGCAAAAGCTGGCGCTTTCCTTGCTCACCATCCCGCGGCTGACGCCGGACCCGGTGTGAATATCGATGCTCCCAAATAGTTGTTCACGCATCGACATGACCGTTGAACACTGGGATGCCTGCAGTTCCAGACAAGACCTTCAACACTGAAAGAGGACCCCTCCATGACCGCCATTCGACATCTGCGCAAAGCCGTGGTTCTGGCCGCGCTGGCCGCCAGCGCCACGCTGGCCCTGGCCAAGGACGTCACGCTGCTCAACGTCTCCTACGACCCCACGCGCGAGCTGTACCAGGAATTCAACGCCGCCTTCACCAAGCACTGGAAGGCCAAGACCGGCGACAACGTCACGGTCAAGGCCTCGCACGGCGGCTCGGGCAAGCAGGCCCGCTCCGTGATCGACGGGCTGGAGGCCGACGTGGTCACGCTGGCGCTGGCCTATGACATCGACGCCATCGCCTCCGAGGCCAAGCTGCTGTCCCCCGACTGGCAGAAGAAGCTCAAGCACAACTCCTCGCCCTACACCTCCACCTACATCTTCCTGGTGCGCAAGGGCAACCCGAAGAACATCAAGAACTGGGACGACCTGGTGCGCCCGGGCGTGGGCGTGATCACCGCCAACCCCAAGACCTCGGGCGGCGCCCGCTGGGGCTACCTGGCCGCCTACGGCTTCGCGCTCAAGCAACCCGGCGGCAACGAGGCCAAGGCCAAGGACTTCGTCCAGAAGGTCTTCGCCAACGTGCCGGTGCTCGACAGCGGCGCCCGCGGCTCCACCGTGACCTTCGCCGAGCGCAACATCGGCGACGTGCTGCTGGCCTGGGAGAACGAGGCGCACCTGGCGCTCAAGGAGTTCGGCCCGGACAAGTTCGACATCGTCTATCCGCCCGTGAGCATCCTGGCGGAGCCGCCCGTGGCCGTGGTGGACAAGGTGGTGGACAAGCGCGGCACGCGCACGGTCGCGCAGGGCTACGTGGAGTACCTGTACTCGCCTGAAGGCCAGGACATTGCCGGCCGCAACTACTACCGCCCGGTCGATCCGGCGGCCCAGGCCAAGTACGCCAAGCAGTTCCCCAAGATCAACCTGTTCACGATCGACGAGGTGTTCGGCGGCTGGACCAAGGCGCAGAAGACGCACTTCGGCGACGGTGGCGTGTTCGACCAGATCTACACGAAGAAGTAAACCCATGAAGCACACGACCTCCTCCTCGTGGCGGCGCGCGGCGGCGGCCGCCGCCCTGGCGGGCGCCAGCCTGCTGGCCCACGCGCAGGGCGCCGCCGCCACCGCGGCCGTGGACAACCCCTACGGGCTGGAAGCGCTGTGGACGCAGAGCGACTTCGTGGCCAAGGCGGTGCTGGTGCTGCTGGCGATCATGAGCATCGGTAGCTGGTACATCATCATCACCAAGCTCATCGAGCAGGCGCGCATCGGGCGCCAGGGCAAGGACGCGGCCAAGAAGTTCTGGAGTGCCGGCACCGTGCACCAGGGCGCCGAGGTGCTGACCAAGGACAGCCCCTACCGCTTCATCGCCGAGGCCGGCATCGAAGCCACCGGGCGCCACGAGGGGCTGCTGCAGCACATCGCCTTCAACGAGTGGGTGACGTTGGGCATCCAGCGCGCCATCGAGCGCGTGCAGGCCTCGCTGCAGGACGGGCTGGCCTTTCTCGCCACGGTGGGCTCCACGGCGCCCTTCGTGGGGCTGTTCGGCACGGTCTGGGGCATCTACCACGCGCTCACGGCCATCGGCGTGGCCGGCCAGGCCAGCATCGACAAGGTGGCCGGCCCGGTGGGCGAGGCGCTGATCATGACGGCGATCGGCCTGGGCGTGGCCGTGCCGGCGGTGCTGGGCTACAACTGGCTGGTGCGGCGCAACAAGACCGCGCTGGACTCGGTGCGTGCCTTCGGCAACGACCTGCACTCGGTGCTGCTGGCGCAGAACGCGGCGCGCTGAAGGTGCCGGGGAGAGCGACATGGCGATGAACGTCGCGGCCTCGGCCGACGAGGAGGACCAGGTGGTCTCGGCCATCAACACCACGCCGCTGGTGGACGTGATGCTGGTGCTGCTGATCATCTTCCTCATCACCATCCCGGTGGTGAACTACTCCGTGCCGGTGGACCTGCCCAAGGAGCGCAACGAGGCGCGCGAGAGCAAGCCCGAGAACATCGTGATTTCGATCGATGCCAAGGGCCAGCTCTTCTGGCTCGATGCCAAGCTCGACGGCACCGAGGCGCTGGTGCAGCGCCTGAAGCAGGTGTCGCAGCAGACGCCGCAGCCGGAGGTGCACATCCGCGGCGACCTCAACGCCTCCTACGACCCGGTCGGGCGCATCGTGCTGGCGTGCCAGCGCGCGGGCATCGCCAAGATCGGCTTCATCACCGAGCCGCCGCCGCGCGGCTGAGCTTCACGCAGGAGACCCCGCATGGGCATGCAAGTGGGCGCGGCCGCCTCGGGCGACGCCGAGCCGATCATGGACATCAACACCACGCCGCTGATCGACGTGATGCTGGTGCTGCTGGTGATGCTGATCATCACGATCCCGATCCAGCTCCATTCCGTCAACCTGGACCTGCCCGTGGGCAAGCCGCCGCCCACCGAGGTCAAGCCGACGGTGCTGCGCGTGGACATCGACGACCACAGCACCGTGCTGTGGAACGGCGCGCCGGTGGCCGGCCGCGCCGAGCTGCAGGCGCGGCTGCGCGAGGCCGCGGCGCAGGAGGTGCAGCCCGAGGTGCACGTGCGCCCCGACCGGCACGCCAGCTACAAGGCCTTCGCCGAGGTGATGGTCGATATCAACCAGGCCGGGCTGCACAAGCTCGGCGTGGTGGGCAGCGAGCAGTTCATAGACCGTTGACGACACACACGTACAGGAGCACGCCATGAGCGCAGTGCTGGCTCCGCAGGGAGCCCTTTACTTCCCCGGCGCGGGACAGCCGCGCCGGGCCCTCAAGCCCGGCGGCACGCGCCGCGGCACCGGGCTGGCCGTGGTCGTGCTGCTGCACGTGCTCATCGGCTGGGCGCTGGCCTCGGGCCTGGCGCGCAAGGCCGTGGAGATCGTGCGCAAGCCGGTCGAGGCGCGGCTGATCCAGGAGGAGATCGTCCCGCCGCCGCCTCCGCCCCCGCCGCCCAAGGTGGAGCGCATCAAGGACACGCCCAAGGTCCAGGCCCCGCCGCCGCCGGCCTACGTGCCGCCGCCGGAGGTGGTGACGGCCGCGCCGGCGCCGGTGATCCAGGCGGTGCAGTCCGAGGTGCCCGTGGCGCCGCCGCCCGTGGTGGCGCCGCCGGCCCCGCCCGCGCCGCCGCCGGAGCCCAAGCCGGCGGTGGTGAAGCAGGAGATCAGCGTGGCCTGCCCCGGCTACCAGGCGGTGCTGGCACAGGCGCTGGAGGAGGCCATCGAGCGCGTGGGCCTGCCCGGCACCGTCAACACGCTGATCAAGATCCGCGGCAACCAGGTGGTGGAGGTGCTGCCGCAGTCCGGCCCCAAGGAGTACTTCAAGTACGTGGTGTCCGCCGTCAAGCGCATGCGCTGCTCCGCCGGCGGCGCCGACGAGGTGCAGGTGACCCTGCCGGTCATCTTCGCCGCCCGCTGACGCGCCCACGCTTCGCTTCTCCGTCGTACCCGGCTGCGACGCGGGCCGCCAGCCCGCCCGGTCGTCATCCCGGCGAAAGCCGGGATCCACGCGCACCGGGGTCGTGGCGTGGCCGGCGCCGGCAGGCTCCCACGCAGTCCGGGGTCACGTAGCGGCCATCGTGGATCCCGGCTTTCCACAAACACACCCTCCCATGACCCGTTACCTCCTCAACGTCAACGGCCAGCCGCGCGAGGCCGAGGCGGATCCCGACACCCCGCTGCTGTGGGTGCTGCGCGACACGCTCGGCCTGGTGGGCACCAAGTTCGGCTGCGGCGTGGGCCAGTGCGGCGCATGCACGGTGCAGCTCAACGGCGTGCCCACGCGCAGCTGCATGACGCCCGTGGCCAGCGTCGGACGCAAGCGCGTGACCACCATCGAGGGGCTGCACCCGCAGGGCGCGCATCCGCTGCAGCAGGCCTGGCAGGAGCTGGACGTGCCGCAGTGCGGCTATTGCCAGGCGGGGCAGCTCCTCAGCGCCGCGGCGCTGCTGGCCGAGAACCCGCGCCCCAGCGACGCCGACATCGACGGCGCCCTGGCCGGCCACCTGTGCCGCTGCGGCACCTACCTGCGCATCCGCGCCGCCGTGCACCGCGCCGCGGACATCGCCGCCTCGGCCGCGCGCCGCCCGGGCAGCGCCGCGCGCAAGGAGTCCGCATGAGCCACGCCACCCCTTCCCTCGCGCGCCCGGCGCGCCGCCGCTTCCTCGGCCAGGGCGCCGCGCTGGGCGCGGGCCTGGTGCTGGGGCTGCGCCTGGACGCCCAGGCGCAGGGCGCCGCCCCGGTGCTCAAGCCCGGCGGCGAGGCCGTGGAGTTCCGGCCCAGCGCCTTCATCCGCATCACGGCCGACGGGCAGGTGACGCTGGTCTCCAAGCAGCCCGAGATCGGCCAGGGCATCAAGACCGCGCTGCCCATGGTGCTGGCCGAGGAGCTGGAGGTGGACTGGCGCAGCGTGCGCGTCGTCCAAGGCGACCTGGACCCCATCTACGGCAGCCAGAGTGCCGGCGGCTCCACCTCCACGCCCACCAACTACGAGAACTTCCGCCGCCTGGGCGCGACCGCGCGCGTGCTGCTCGTGCAGGCCGCGGCCGGCCAGTGGCGCGTGCCGGTGGCCGAGTGCCACGCCGCCGAGGGCGTGGTGCACCACCGCGCCAGCGGGCGCCGGCTGCCCTATGCGCGGCTGGTGGCCGCCGCGGCGGCGCTGCCGCTGCCCGATCCGGACGGCGTGCAGCTCAAGGACCCCAAGGACTACAAGCTGCTGGGCCGGCGCATCGGCGGCGTGGACAACCCGGCCGTGGTCACCGGCAAGCCGCTGTTCGGCATCGACGTGCAGCTGCCGGGCATGCTCTACGCGGTGTACGAGAAAAGCCCCGCCTTCGGCGGCAAGGTGCGCAGCGCCAACCTGGAGGCGATCCGCGCCCTGCCCGGGGTGCGCGACGCCTTCGTGATCGAGGGCACGGCCAACCTCAACGGGCTGGTGCCGGGCGTGGCGATCGTTGCGGACTCCACCTGGGCCGCGATCAGCGCGCGCCGGCGGCTGGAGGTGGCCTGGGACGAGGGACCGGTGGCCGCGCAGAGCTGGGGCGAGTTCAGCGCACGCGCGCGCGCCCTCGCCGGCCAGCCCGGCGCCATGGTGCAGCGCCGCGACGGCGACGTGGAGACCGCACTGGCCGGCGCGGCCAAGACCGTGGCGGCCTCCTACAGCTACCCCTTCGTCTCCCACGCCAGCATCGAGCCGCAGAACGCCACCGCCTGGTGGCACGACGGCGGCCTGGAGCTGTGGGTGCCGACGCAGAACCCGGCGGCGGGGCAGAACCTGGTGTCGGCCACGCTGGGCATTCCCAAGGAGCGCATCAAGCTGCACATCACCCGCAGCGGCGG
The DNA here is from genome assembly GCF_937926365.1 of uncultured Azohydromonas sp. Lineage (GTDB taxonomy): Bacteria > Pseudomonadota > Gammaproteobacteria > Burkholderiales > Burkholderiaceae_C > Azohydromonas. The sequence continues at coordinate 6,020 of NZ_CALAOH010000240.1, forward strand.
CGGCTTCGGCCGGCGGCTGGGCGCGGACTACGTGGTGGAAGCCGCCGCCATCGCGCGCGAAGTGGCGAAGAAGACGCCCGTGCCGGTGAAGCTGACCTGGACGCGCGAGGACGACCTGCGCCACGACCATTACCGCCCCGGCGGCTTCCACCACCTGCGCGCCGGGCTGGACGCGCAAGGCAGGCTGATTGCCTGGCACAACCATTTCGTGACCTTCGCCAACCGCGTGCAGCGCGACGGACAGAGCGTGCTGGCCACCGGCAGCGGCGGCTCGCTCAACGGCGACGAGTTCCCGGGGCGCTGGGTGGCGAACTGCCTGCTGGAGCAGACGCCGCTGGAATGCGGCATCCCGATGGGGCCGTGGCGCGCGCCGGGCAGCAACGTCTTCGCCTGGGTGTTCCACAGCTTCATCGACGAAGCGGCGCATGCCGCGGGGCGCGACCCGCTGGAGTTCCGGCTGGAGCTGCTGGGCGACAAGGACGTCGTCCCGGCCACCGACCCGCGCGCCCTGCCCTACAACGTGAGCCGCATGAAGGGCGTGCTGCGCGAGGTGGCGGCGCGCGCGGGCTGGGGCCGCACGAAGTTCGAGCGCGGGCGCGGCCAGGGCATCGCCTTCCACTTCAGCCACCGCGGCTACATCGCGCAGGTGGCGGAGGTGACGGTGTCCAAGTCCGGCGAGCTGAAGGTGGACCGCGTGGTGGTGGTGTCGGACATCGGCGCGCAGATCATCAACCCCAGCGGTGCGGAGAACCAGGTGCAGGGCTCGGTGATCGACGCGCTGGGCACGCTGCTGCACGCGGAGCTGGACATCCAGCGCGGGCGCGTGGTGCAGGGCAATTTCACGGAGTACCCGCTGATCCGCCTGCCCGAGGTGCCCACGCGCGTCGAGGTGCATTTCCTGCAGACGGGCTTCCCCGTCACGGGCCTGGGCGAGCCGGCCTTTCCGCCGCTGGCGCCGGCGGTGTGCAACGCCATCTTCGCGGCCACGGGCAAGCGGGTGCGCGAGCTGCCGCTCAGGCGCAGCGACTTGCGGTGGACGTGACTTGCCTTGCCGCGGCCAATGGCCGCACTGGCAGGCGAAGCTGAAGGCGGTCCTAAATTCGATTGCACCTCCCTCTCTCGGCCACGGGAGAGGGTCTTTGGCTGGAGGACCCGCCATGCAAGCCCAAGCCCTGCGCATCGCCGCATCGTTCGCCCTGTCGCTGGGAGCGCCCGCGTTCGCGGCCGCACCCGGCGAGGCCGGGCCGCGCGGCAGCACCGAGATCGTTTTCACGCAGCCGGAGCGCTACATCGACGCCGGAGACGGCCCTGCCGAGGTCCGCGCCAACCTGGCGCTGCTGCAGCGCACGCTGCAGGAGCTGGGCCAGAAGTGGCTGCAACCCGGGCAGTCGCTGCGCATCGAGGTCGAGCAGGTGGACCTGGCCGGGCGCGTGGAGCCGGCGCTGCGCCATCCGCAGCCCCTGCGCGTGCTGCGCGGCGGTGCGGACTGGCCCCGCATCGACTTCAAGTACACGCTGAGCACCGCGGCCACCGGTGCCCAGGAGTCGGGTACGGCCTCGATCAGCGACCAAGCCTACCTGCTGCACCCCATCACGCATACCGGCGAGCCGCTGCGCTACGAGCGCCGCATGCTGGCGCAGTGGTTCCGCCACCGCTTCGGAGAACGCCCGGCAGCGCCCTGAGCGGCGGCCGGCCGGGCTGCGGGCCTCATCCCGGCTCTCGATCGGCGCTGCAATATCCCTCGTCATGCCCGCGAAGGCGGGCATCCACGCGGACCGGGATGCCGCCCGGAGTTCGTGGACACCCGCCTCCGCGGGTGTGACGGGATTCTTCAAGTCGGCATCAAAGGTTGGTATGAAGGCATCCTGTCCCGGGAAAGCACTGCGGATGCTTGGGTGGCAAACGCCAATACACCGGCGCTCGCATTCCACGAAAAGCCCGGCCGGAAATGGCCCCAGGCCAGCAGCACTGCTGAACTCCTGTACGAGGCGCAACACCGCGGAAGGCTGCAGGCGCCGGATCGGCCGGTAATGGCCCTTCGCATGGGCCTGGATGCGGCATTCCGCCCGGCACGGACGCTGCAAGGCATGCAGCCGTTTCTTCGCACGGGCCACCGCCCCTCTTGACTCCATGAGAACCAATACCTTCCTGCGCTCCGCACTGGCCCTGGCCGCCGGGCTGACCCTGACCCTTGCCGCGCAAGCCCAGCAGGAGCGCGACTTCAGCAAGGTCGAGATCAAGACCAACCGCCTCGCGGCCGACTTCCACACCCTGGACGGCCAGGGCGGCACGATCAGCGTGCTCAGCGGCCCGGAGGGCGTGCTGATCGTCGATTCGCAGTTCGCCCCGCTGAGCGAGAAGATCATTGCCGCGATCCGCGCCATCTCCGACAAGCCCATCCGCTTCCTGGTCAACACGCACGTGCACGGCGACCACACCGGCGGCAACGAGAACTTCGGCAAGCAGGGCACGCTGATCTTCGCGCGCGAGATCGTGCGCCAGCGGCTGCAGAACCCCAAGCCCGGCGCCAGCGGCAACACGCCGCGCCCGGCGGCCGCGGCGGCGCTGCCGGTGATCACCTTCGAGCAGCCGGTGAACATCCACCTCAACGGCGAGGCCGTGGAGCTGCTGCCCGTGCGTCCGGCCCACACCGACGGCGACCTGCTGGTGCGCTTCCCGAAGCACGACATCCTGGCCGTAGGGGACTACTTCCGCTCCGAAGGCTGGCCGGTGGTGGATCTGAACAACGGTGGCAAGCTGCAGGGCACCATCGACGCGCTGGACACCACGCTCAAGCTCGCCGGCCCCAGCACCCGCATCGTGCCGGGCCACGGCAAGGTGACGGACCGCGCCGCCGTGGCGCGGCAGCGCGAGCTGCTGATCGCCGTGCGCGACAAGGTCGCGCCGCTGGTGGCCGCGGGCAAGACGGCCGACGAGGTGGTGGCCTCCAAGCCCACCGCCGATTTCGATGCGCAGGTACCCAACGGCGCGCAAAGCGCCGAGCGCTTCGTGCGCTGGCTGTACGCGGAGCTCAAGGCCGGGCTTTGACGCGCGGGCGGCGCTTCGGCGCCGCCAACTGCCCGCTCACCGGTGCGCCGGCAACGGCCGCAGCCGGTGCAGGAACGGGTTGTAGGTGACGAGCTGCAGCGCGCCGACCTGGCGCTTCATCCCGGCATCGAGCAGGTCGCAGGCCTCGGCGAGCTGCAGCCACACCACGTCGCCGCCGGCGCGCGGCGCCGCCTCGGCATAGAGCAGCGAGGCCGACGCGCCGCAGGGGCCGATCACCTCCGCCACGTTGCGCACGAAGCGCAGCAGCCGGTCGTCGCCGAGCGGCCGCCCGTAGCACAGCAGCACCTGGCGCTCGCGCAGCGCGGCGCCCAGCACGCGCGCCTGGGACGCCGTGACCGGCTGGGCGAGGTCGAGCCCGTGGACGCGGGCGCCCAGCAGCCCGTCCAGCGGCTCGATCCGGATGCCGTCGCCGCTGCGCCTACAGTCGGGCTCCGGGGCCTCACGGGGTACGACGCTCATGCTCTGGCTCCCTCGGGTTCGGCGGCCACTGCCTGCACGCCGGTGACGTTGGCCGTTGCCGTATCCGGCCGCTTCGCGCCGGCGGCATGCAGCAGCTGCTGCCAGACGCCGGCACCGTCTACGAACACGCGCAGCTCGCCCGGCGCGAAGGCGTGCCAGGCGGCCATGCCCCAGCCCTCGACATGCTGGCCGGTGGCGCCACCGCGGGCGGACAGGCCGCTGAACGGGAAGGTCGCGGCGGTGGGGGCGTTGGCGTTGAGGGCGAGCAGTTGGCACATGGCGTCGAAGGCCTTCATTTTTCGCCGCCAGGCCGCGCGCTTTAACGAAGCCTTTGTCCGATCGACATGTGCAAGCCGCACATCGGCTCGGCCGCGGGCTGCCGTGCCGTGGCGATGCTCACCAGCGCCCGGCCAGGTTCTTGAGCAGTTGGTTCACCGCGCTGAGCTGGCGCGCCTGCACGTCCAGCAGGCTGCGCTCGGCGTTGAGCGCGGTGTTCTGCGCCGTGACGACGTTGAGGTAGCCCACGGTGCCCACGCGGTACTGCTCTTGCGTGATCTCCAGGTTGCGCTGCGCGTTGCCCAGCGCCTCGCGCAGCAGCGCGGCCTCGTCCCGCAGCCGTTGCGCCAGCACCAGGTTGTCCTCCACTTCCAGCAGCGCGGTGAGCACGGTCTGTCGGTAGGCGGCCGCGCTTGCCGAGGCGCCGGCGCGCGCGGCGTCCAGCACCGACTGCTGCGCCCCGCCGTCGAAGAGCCGCTGCGCCAGCGCGCCGCCCAGGGACCACGCCAGGCTCGACGCCTCGAACAGGCCGGCGCCGGCGCTGCCGCGCAGCCCGCCGCTGGCGCTCAGCGTCAGGGCCGGGAAGAAGCCCGCATCGGCCACGCCCACCTGCGCCCAGGCCGCTTCCAAGCGCTGCTGCGCGGCGCGGATGTCGGGCCGGCGCTGCAGCAGCGCGCCCGGCAGCAGCTCGGGCACGGGCGGCGGCG
>NZ_CALAOH010000241.1 GCF_937926365.1 uncultured Azohydromonas sp.
CGCTGCGGGCCGAGGCCCGGGCCGCCGCGCTGGACCAGGACGTGATCGGCGACGCCGCCGCGGTGCTGGTGCTGTCCGCCGACCGTGCCGCGCTGGCCGCGGACGCCTGCGGTGCCGCCCGCGGCTACCGGCATGCCTTCCTGGAAGCCGGGCTGGTGGGCGAGCGCATCTATCTGGAGGCGTCGGCCCGTGGCCTGGGCGCCTGTGCCGTGGGCGCCTTCTACGACGACGAGGCCTCCGCGCTGGTGGGCGCGGACCCGGCGCGGGAGTGGGTGCTGCACTTCGCGGCGCTGGGGGTGCGGGGAGGGTGAGAGCGCCCCATGCAGTGCCGGAAAGGCTGTTGGATATTGGCTGGGAACTGGTTGGGCGAATTGCAGTTCGCAGGCGGCAGAGTTCGCTGCGAAGCGGCTATTCGCGGCGACCCTTTGAATAACGGCACCGTGCACAAACCTGCAGCCCAAGCAGCTTGTGAATTCCCCATTCACACCACGAGGGGCTCTGCGCGGGGATGACGAAATAGAGTGCGCGGCGCCCTGGCTACCGGGATGCAACTGAGCCCTGGCTTTCCCCGGTTCGCAGCACGCCCTCGCAGGAATGCCGAATCAGTTGGCCGCGCAGCGCGCCCCTCGGCCAGCCGCCAGAAACCTTCCTCGGCCGCATCCCTCCCGCGAGCCCATTCCTCTCACGCCGCCACCACCGCCCCCCGCTTCGCCAGCCTCGCATGCCCGCGCCCATGCCGCTTCGCGGCGTAGCAGGCGTGGTCGGCCGCGCGCATCCACTGCTGGGGTTGCGCCATGTCGTCCTCCAGCATGGCGACGCCGGCGGAGGCGCCCACGCGCAGGCGGCGGCCTTCCCACTGCAGCTCCAGGCCGTTCACGGCGGCGCAGGCGCGCTGCGCGATCTGCAGCGCCTTTTCCGCTTCGCAGCGCTCCAGCAGCAGCACGAACTCGTCACCGCCCAGGCGCACGGCCAGGTCGCTGCGGCGCACGCAGCCCAGCAGCGCCTCGGCCACCGCCTGCAGCATCGCGTCGCCCGCGGCATGGCCGGCGCTGTCGTTGATGGGCTTGAAGCGGTCCAGGTCGATGGCCACCAGCGCCGCCGGCATCGCCACCGCCCGCGACGAGAACAACCGCTCCAGCCGCCGCTCCAGCTCGATGCGGTTGGCCAGCCGCGTCAGCGGGTCGTGGCGCGCGCTCCACTCCAGCTGCTCGCGCGCGGCCACCTGCGCGCTGTAGTCGGCCACGGTCCAGATCACGCCGCTGGCCGCGTCGCCCGCGCGCTCCTGGCGCGCGTGCAGCACGGCCCAGAAACGCGTGCCGTCGGCGCGCTGCAGCTGCCATTCGCCGCGGTAGGACTGTCCCGCCCCAAAGGCCTGCTGCACCGCTTGCCGCAGCGGCACGCACTCCAGCCCCACCAAGCTCGTCGGCTGGCCCTGCAATTCCTCGGCCCCGCGGCCCAGCAGCCGGCACAGTTCGGCATTGACCAGCTCGAAGCGGTCCTGGCGCGTGAGCGCGATGCCCACCGGCGCCGCCGCCATCACCGACTCCAGCCGCCCCAGCAGCTCGGCGTTGGCCGCCTCCAGCGCGGCGCGCTCGCTGCCCACGTCGCGCAGCACCTGCGCCAACTGCCCGATCTCGCCACCGCAGGCGGGCCAGCCCGAGCGCGGGTCCTGGCCGGCATCGAACAAGGTCTGCGCACGGCGCTCCAGCATCCGCATCGGCCGCAGCAGCCAGCCCACCAGCGCCAGCAGCACCAGGCTGGCCACCAGCACCGTGACCAGCGCATCCACCAGCGCCCGGCTGCGCGCCGCGTGCAGCGGCTGCAGCAGCCGGTCCTCGGACTGCAGCCGCCACAGCAGCCAGTCCGGGCCCATGACGGCCGCCACCGAGACAATCAGATTGGGCCGCGGCACCGACACTCCGCTGGGCTCCAGCGGGCTGCGCAACTGCTGCCAGCCGCTCCAGACGTCGGCAAGCAGCGGATCGTCGGCCATGTGTTTCATCACGCGGCTGGTGTCCGGGTGGCCCAGGATGCGGCCCTGCGTGTCGCTGACCACCAGCAGCGCGTCCTCGTCCTCGTGGTCGAGGTACTGCGCGGCGTGGGTCAGCAGGTCGCCGTGGCCCAGGCGCATCGCGCCGGCGATCACGCCGTACAGGCCCTCGGGGCCGTGCAGCGGGTAGGTGAAGACCACCACCGGTTCATCGACGACGCGGCTGGTCAGCACCTCCGAGATGACGGGCCGCCCCTCGGCCACGGTCTGCCGGAAGTAGGGCTGCTGGCTGATGTCCACGGCCATCGGGCGCACGCCATCGCGCTCGCCATACATGCGCACGCGCCCGTCGAGAGCGATCACCGCCACGTGGCTGAACTGCGCGCGCAGCACCGCCCGGTCGTGCATGAAGCGCGCCAGTGCCGGCGGGTCGTCCAGCGTGGCGGGGTCGAGCTGCCCACCGGCGATGCGCAACAGGTTCTGCAGATCCACCACGCGGCGGGAGAGGCCGGCCGCGGTGAGCGCCGTCTCCTGCATGTCGCGCTCGCGCTGGTCGCGCAGGGTGTCGCGCTCGGCGCGCTGCACCAGCAGCAGCGAGGTGAGGAAGATGCCCAGCGTCAACGCCGCCACCCCGGCCAGCGTCATGCGCAGCCGCAGCGACCCGCCGCCGCTGCGCAGCCATGTGCCCAGCCGGGCGGTGAAGTGCGGGGTCACGGGCCGGGGCGCGCCAAGGGCCGGTGCGCGGGGAAAGGACGTTCGCGAAGCAAGGGACTGGACAAGATGAAGCTCAAGCGGTGCCTGATCGGCATCGTGGCCTTGCCTTGAAGCCGCCAGCCTCAGGAGGACCGGCGGCTCGTGAGTTCTTCACGTGAGTTCCTCACGTCACCCGAAGCGCCTTGCGCGCCAGTGCCGGCTCAAGGCCGGGGCGCCTTGGCCGAAGCCAGCCCCTTCACCACCGCCACCAGCCGGTCCACCTCCTCGCAGGTGTTGTAGAAGGCCAGCGACGGCCGCACGGTGGTTTCCAGGCCGAAACGGCGCAGGATCGGCTGCGCGCAGTGGTGCCCGGTGCGCACCGCGATGCCCTCGCGGTTGAGCGCGTCGCCGACCTCGGCGGTGCTGTAGCCGTCCAGCACGAAGCTCAGCACGCTGGCCTTGTCGCGCGCGGTGCCGATGAGCTTCACGCCCGGGATCGGGCGCATCTGCTGCGTGGCGTAGTCCAGCAGCGCGTGCTCGTAGCGGCCGATGGCCTCGATGCCGATGCGCTCCACGTACTCCAGCGCCGCCGCCAGCCCCACCGCGTCGGCGATGTTGCCGGTGCCGGCTTCGAAGCGCGTGGGCGGGGCGTGGAACACGGTGCGCTCGAAGGTGACGTCCGCAATCATGTTCCCGCCACCCTGCCACGGCGGCATCTGCTCCAGCACCTCGCGCTTGCCGTACACCACGCCGATGCCCGTGGGGCCGAAGATCTTGTGGCCGGAGAAGACGAAGAAGTCCGTGTCCAGCGCGCGCACGTCCACGCGCATGTGGCTCACGGACTGCGCGCCGTCCACCAGCGTGCGCACGCCGTGGCGGTGCGCGATGTCCACGATCTCCTTCACCGGCACCACCGTGCCCAGCGCGTTGGACACCTGCGTCACCGACACGAGCTTGGTCCGGTCGTTGAGCAGCCGCTGGTACTCCTCCAGGATCACCTGCCCGGAGTCGTCCACCGGGATCACGCGCAGCTTGGCGCCCTTCTCGGCCGCGAGTTGCTGCCAGGGCACGATGTTGGCGTGGTGCTCCAGGTGGCTGACGATGATCTCGTCGCCCGGCCCGATGTGCTTCGCGCCCCAGCTCTTGGCCACGAGGTTGATCGCCTCGGTGGTGCCGCGCACGAAGATGATTTCCTCCACCGAGCCGGCGCCGATGAAGCGGCGCACGGTTTCGCGCGCACCCTCGTAGGCGTCGGTGGCGCGCGCCGCCAGGGCATGCGCGGCGCGGTGGATGTTGGAGTTCTCGTGCGCGTAGAAATACGCCAGCCGGTCGATCACCGCCTGCGGCTTGTGCGTGGTGGCGGCGTTGTCGAACCACACCAGCGGCCGGCCGTTGACGCGCTCCCGCAGGATCGGGAAGTCCCGCCGCACCGCGTTCACGTCAAAAGGCGGATGCGCCGAGGCCGCCACCTGCGGCGGTGCCTGCACGACGGCGGTCGTCGCGTGCTCCAGGAAGTAGAAGCTGCCACCGCCCGGCGCGGGCGTGCGCGCCGGCGCGGAAGGGGCGTCCAGCTTCGGCACGCCCAGGCCCGCCAGCTCGCCCAGCGCCACGTCACCGCCGGCCACGGGCCGCAGGGCCGATGCCGGCGCGGCCACGGCGCCGGGGGAGGGGTGGTCCAGGAAATAGA
>NZ_CALAOH010000242.1 GCF_937926365.1 uncultured Azohydromonas sp.
ACAAGACCATGATGGTCTTCGGCGATGCCAAGAAGGTCGTGGAGGAGATGGTCAAGGCCGTGGAGTGATTCGGCCCTCGACGCTCCCATCGCATCGATTTTTTCCAAGGAAGCAGCACCATGACTCAGGAAGTGTTCGTTCTCTCGGCCATGCGCACGGCCATCGGCACCTTCGGCGGCTCGCTCAAGGACGTGCCGCTGGCGGAGCTGGCCACCACCGCCGTCAAGGCCGCGCTGGACAAGAGCGGCGTGGAAGCCGCGCGCATCGGCCACCTGGCCATGGGCAACGTCATCCCGACCGAGGCGCGCGACGCGTACTTGAGCCGCGTCACGGCCATCGGCGCGGGCTGCCCCCACGAGACGCCGGCCTTCAACGTCAACCGCCTGTGCGGCTCGGGCCTGCAGGCCATCGTCAACGCCTCGCAGTCGATCCTGCTGGGCGACTGCGACTTCGCCATCGGCGCCGGCGCCGAAGCCATGAGCCGCGGCCCGTACCTGATGCCGTCCGCGCGCTGGGGCCAGCGCATGGGCGACGCGCAGTTGCAGGACTACATGCTGGGCATCCTGCACGACCCCTTCGGCCGCATCCACATGGGCGTGACGGCCGAGAACGTGGCCGACCGCTTCGGCATCACGCGCGAGGAGATGGACGCGCTGGCGGTGCAAAGCCACCAGCGCGCCGCCGCGGCGATCGCCCAAGGCCGCTTCAAGGGCCAGATCGCGCCGGTGCAGATCGCCACCCGCAAGGGCACGGTGAGCTTCGAGGTGGACGAGCACGTCAAGGCCGACACCACGCTGCAGACGCTGGCCAAGATGAAGCCCGCCTTCCGCAAGGAGAGTGGCCGCGTCACCGCCGGCAACGCCTCGGGCATCAACGATGGCGCCGGCGCCGTGGTGCTGGCCAGCGGCAAGGCCGTGCAGGCCGGCGGCCTCAAGCCCATCGCGCGCCTGGTGGCCTACGCCCACGCCGGCGTGGAGCCGGAAGTCATGGGCATCGGCCCGGTGCCGGCCTCGCGCATCGCGCTGCAGCGCGCGGGGCTCAAGGTTTCGGACATGGACGTGATCGAGGCCAACGAGGCCTTCGCCGCGCAGGCCTGCGCGGTGAGCAAGGAGCTCGACCTGGACCCGGCCAAGGTCAACCCCAACGGCTCGGGCATCTCGCTGGGCCACCCGGTGGGCGGCACGGGCGCCATCATCACCACCAAGGCGCTGCACGAGCTGCAGCGCATCCAGGGCCGCTACGCGCTGGTGACGATGTGCATCGGCGGCGGCCAGGGCATCGCGGCCATCTTCGAGCGCTGCTGAGCCAGGCATCTCCCTCCATGCAATGACGCCCCAGCCGCCGCGGCGGCTGGGGCTCCATGCCGCTACCTGAAGCCGGATCAAGGGTAAACGTCCTGGTTCCAGGAAAGCCCCTTGGTAAGTTAATCTTCAGAAGCCATGGAACTTCGACATTTGCGCTACTTCATCGCCGCCGCCGAGGAGGAGCATTTCGGGCGTGCCTCGGAACGGCTGCACGTGACCCGGCCGGCGGTCTCGCAGATCATTGCCGACCTTGAGGGCGAGCTCGGCACGCAGCTGTTCGAGCGGCATGCCCACCGCGTGAAGCTCACCGCCGCGGGCCGGGCCCTGCTGCCGCAGCTGCAGACGATCATGGGCGACCTGAGCCAGGCGGTGACCATGGCCAGGCGCGTGGGCGAGGGCAAGAGCGGGGCGCTCAACATCGGCTACGGCTCGTTGACCTTGCACCATCCCCTGTTCCGTGCGGCCATCAAGCAGTTCCACGAGAGCTATCCGGACGTCAAGCTCTCGCTGTTCGAGATCCCGACGTCGGAGCAGCCCAGGGCGCTGACGGAAGGCCGCATCCATGCGGGCTTCATGCACTTCGGCCCCAAATCCAGCGCGGGCTCGCGCAAGAAGCGGGCGAACGGCGTGCTGCCGCAGGACGAGACGGTGCTGGATCGCCTTCGCATCCAGTCGGGCAGCCTCGGTGTCGTCTTTCCCCATGACCATCCGCTGGCGCAGCGCAAGAGCGTTGCATTGGCCGAGCTGGCCCATGAGCGGTTCGTGGTGGTCCCGGGGTCGAGCGTGAGCCCGGGGTTCGGGCCGCTGTACGCCTTGTGCCAGAAGGCGGGCTTCGAGCCGCGGATCGAACAGGAAGTGAGCTCGATCGCCTCGCAGCTCAATCTGGTGTCCGTCGGCATGGGCATCGGGCTGACCGTGATCGGCAAGGACTTCAGCTACCCGGCCAGTCTCGCCGTTGTGCCGCTGAGCGACGTCAATTACACGACCACCTTCGTGCTGAGCTGGATCAAGGGCCGCACGGAGCCGGTGCTGGACCGCCTCATCGGCATCGTGAAGGCGCTGTCGAAGTGACCCGGCGCGGCACGCGCTGGCGTGCCGTTCCTCGATGACCCCGTGCGAAGGCCTGCCACCCTCGTTGCCAGGGCGGCAGGCTTGAGAAAGGAAAGGGCAGCCGGGCTGCCCTGGCGGCCCGCTTCAGAAGCGGTGGCGTATGCCGACGGCGACGCCGGCCTGGTTGGGGTACAGCGGCGCGGCTTCACTGCTGCGCACCACGCCCACGGGCGTTTGCCGGGCGCCGTCGCGCTCGGCCCAGGCGTAGGCGGCGGCCATGTAGAAGTCCGTGCGCTTGGACAGCGCGTAGTTGCCGGCGAGCACCACCATGGTCGGGTCCGAGGAGGTGTCCGGAATGTCTTCCCTGTAGACCGCGGCCACGGCGCGCAGCGGCGTGCTCACCTGGTACTCCAGGCCGGCCCAGTACAGCTTGCTTTTGCGGTCCGCGTCGGCCGTCGGCTCCTGCTTGTAGCGGATGGTGCCCAGCGTCATGGCGGCGGGCCCCAGCCGGTACTTCGCCGAGAGGCTGAGGGCGCGCGTCTCGGAGAACGCGCCTTCGGCATTGGGCACGCCGTTGCGCTGGTCGTAGGACGCTTCGACGGACAGGGCGGGAATCACGGTCCACATCGCGCCGATGCCGTAACCGGAGGCGGCCTTGGTGCGTCCCGTCTGCTCGCCGAAGGAGTAGTGGGTGACGGTCTTGACCGGCCCCGTATCGACCGAGTACTTCACCATGTTGTTCAGCCGCGAGCTGAACGAGTAGGTCGAATCGGAACCGTTGGACGGCAGCCAGGAATAGCGGGGCGCCACGGCCATCGGGTCGTGCGGAACCACCAGGTCGTAGATGGCCGTGGTGGTGCGGCCGAGCTGCAGCCGCCCCCATGACTTCGACGACAGCCCGATCCAGGCCTGGCGCGCGAACAGTCCGCCCGTCGATTCACCGGTATCGCCCGCGAAGCCGTTTTCCAGCGCGAACTGGGCCGTGAGCCCGTTGCCCAGCGGCTCTGAGCCCCTGAAGCCGAACCGCGAGGTGTTCCAGCCGCCCGAGCCCACGCGTGTCACGCCGGAGCGGCCCGCTTCGGGTCGGCGCGGATCGTTGGGAACGTGGTTGAGGTGCTCGACGTAGTAGTCGACGATCCCGTAGATCGTCACCGAACCGGTGCCGGCGCTGCCGCCATTGCCGGCGCCATTGCCGTTTCCATTGCCGTTGCCGTTGCTTTGCGCCATGGCCTGCAGCGGCAGTACGGCGGCTGCAGCCAGCAAGGCCGCATGAGTGAGTTTCATGGCTGTCCCCTCTTGGTGGTCGTCCCGCGATGAACGGGCTGCAGGGGAGTCTGGGATAGCGCCGAAGATCAGTCCATTCACATATTCTTCGTGGGCAGGAAAGTTGCACTTACCTGGGTTCCGAGCCGGCAGGCATGGGTGCCAGCGCATCCAGAAGTTGCAAGCTCAACTTCGACGGTGAATCCAGGGCCGGTGCGTTTCGTGCCTTGCTGTGCGTGAGGCCTTGCGCGCGTTGCCGCGCTTCATACCGACTTTTGATGCCGGCTTGAAGAATCCCGTCACACCGAGCGGAGGCGGGTGTCCACGAACTCCGGGCGGCATCCCGGTCCGCGTGGATGCCCGCCCCCGCCTACGCGGGGGCAGGCTCTGCGCGGGCATGACGGAATGACTTCACCGGCCATCGCGAACCGGGATCAGAGGCTTGCGCGGTCTGGCACGTCGCCGTTCAGGCCGACCGGCTTCTTTGCCCCCGTCCCAACTGCCCGCTTCCCTCCCGGGCTGTTGCTGCACTGCAGCAGGCAACGGGGAAAACCCCAAAAGGCAAACCGCGACTCCTTGCCTACATTGCTTGCATACAAGCTTGGGCACAAGGTCCTGTTGCTTGGTGCTTTGGAGAACGTCATGCCCCGATTCCTTCGTTCCCTTTTTGGCCAGGTGGTGCTGGCATTGATTGCCGGCGTCCTGCTCGGCCTGCTGGTGCCCGAGGCCGCCGTGAAGCTCAAGCCGCTGGGCGATGGCTTCATCAAGCTGATCAAGATGGTCATTCCCGTGCTGGTGTTCTGCGTGGTGGTGCACGGCATCGCCGGCGCGGGCGACCTCAAGCGCGTGGGCCGTGTCGGCGTGAAGGCGCTGGTCTATTTCGAGGTGGTCACCACCATCGCGCTGGCCCTGGGCCTGGTGCTGGCATTCGTGTTCCAGCCCGGCGTGGGCATGAACGTGGACCCGAAGGCGCTGGACGCCTCGGCCATGAGCGCCTACGCCGAGAACGCCAGCAAGCTGGAGAGCGGCGGCACGGTGGACTTCCTGATGAAGCTGATCCCGACCACGGTGGTCAACGCCTTCGCCACGGGCGACGTGCTGCAGGTGCTGGTGTTCGCGGTGCTGTTCGGCTGCGCGCTGTCCTTGCTCGGTCCGCGCGGCGCGCCGGTGGCGGATTTCGTGGACACGCTCTCGCACGTGCTGTTCAAGATCATGGGCATCCTGATCCGCCTGGCGCCGCTGGGCGTGCTCGGCGCGATCGCCTTCACGGTGGGCAAGTACGGCATCGGCTCGCTCAAGCAGCTCGGCATGCTGGTGGCGCTGTTCTACCTCGCGGTGACGCTGTTCGTGGTCTTCATCCTGGGTGGCATCCTGCGCCTGGCCGGCTTCAACATCTTCAAGCTGCTGCGCTACCTGCGCGAGGAACTGGCCGTGGTGCTGGCCACCACCTCCAGCGACAGCGTGCTGCCGCAGATCATGGCCAAGCTGCGCCGCATGGGCGTGCGCGACTCCACGGTGGGCCTGGTCATTCCCACCGGCTACTCCTTCAACCTGGACGCCTTTTCCATCTACATCACGCTGGCGGCGGTGTTCATTGCGCAGGCCACCAACACGCCCATCGGCATGGCGGACCTGCTGACGATCCTGGCCATCTCGCTGGTGACCTCCAAGGGCGCGCACGGCGTGCCGGGCTCGGCCATCGTGGTGCTGGCAGCCACGCTGCATGCCGTGCCCGCGATTCCCGCCATCGGCCTGGTGCTGGTGCTGTCGGTGGACTGGTTCATGGGCATCGCGCGTGCCCTGGGCAACCTGATCGGCAACTGCGTGGCCACGGTGGCGGTGGCGGCCTGGGAAGGCGACATCGACCGCGAGCGGGCCCATGCGGTGCTCGACGGCCGTTTCGCCGACGAGGACCTGGGCGACGTGGAAGCTGTGCCGGAGGTCACGCCGCCGCTGGTTCGTACCGGCGGGGTCAGCGCCTGAGGCCCGGTGGCCGGCGGGAGCCGGCTCCTGAACCGATACAGTCACCTCCATGCCCAGCCAGTCTGAAATTGCCCAGCGTGTCGTCGAGTCCATCCTGGCCCAGCGCCTGCTGCCGGGCGAGCGCCTGGGCGAGCAGGAACTGGCGGACCTGTTCGGCGTGAGCCGCACGCTGGTGCGCGAGGCGCTGATGCAGTTGCAGGCGCGCGGCTTCGTCGAGGTGCGCAGCCGCAAGGGCTGGTACGTGGTGGAGCCCTCGGCCGAGGAGGCACGCGACGCCTTCGCGGCGCGGCGCGCGGTGGAGTCGGGGCTGCTGGCGCAGGCCAGCCAGCGCTTCGAAAGCGAGGGCCGGCCGCTGCAGTCGGCGGTGAAGCGGTTGCGCCAGCACCTGGCGCAGGAGCGTGCCGCCATCGAGCAGTCCGACCCGGCCACGCGCGCCTTCATGCTGGCGGACTTCCACGTCTGCCTGGCCGAGTGCCTGGGCCACCGGGTGCTGGCCGACATGCTGCGCGACCTCGCCGCGCGCACCACGCTGGTGGCCACGCTCTACCAGTCCACCCACGATGCACAGGAGTCCTGCGAGGACCATGCGCGCATCGTCGATGCCATCGAGGAAGGCGATTTCGAGCTGGCCGCCGCCCTGATGCTGCAGCACATCGGC
Source organism: uncultured Azohydromonas sp. (assembly GCF_937926365.1). Taxonomy (GTDB): domain Bacteria; phylum Pseudomonadota; class Gammaproteobacteria; order Burkholderiales; family Burkholderiaceae_C; genus Azohydromonas. Next base: position 6,259 of record NZ_CALAOH010000242.1, read on the forward strand.
AACGTGGAGGACGCGCTGGGCCAGTCCGCCGCCACGGCCGAGGACGCCCGGGAGCGGCTGCGCGCTTCGCTGGCGCCGGTGGCGCCGCCGCGGGTGGCGGGGTGAGGGGCGCGCCGCGCCGGCTGTGACCAATTACCCGATCGCCGCCGTTTCGGGCACGCGGCACGAAGCCGTGTCCGGCGCATGGCAAAAGTGCACGTGTGGCGAGCGGTTGCCGTGACTACGCTGTATCTCATCCAGGGCCGGGCACGGCGCCGGTCCTGGGTGCGAAGGAGAGCAGCATGTACACGACACCGGGCAGCTACGCGACGATCTCGGCTCTCAGGGCCGGCAACCATCAGAAGGGCGGTTTCCTGCTGCGCTTCAACTGCCTTTTCACGGGGCGCGGGCTGAGCTTCCCCTGTGATGCCGAAGGTGTCGTGGACCTCGATGCGCTGAGCGAGCCGGCGCGCGGCAACCTCGCCCGGGCGCTGCGCAGCGTGGGCCGCGACTACAGCACGCCGCAGGTGGTCCCCGCCTATTGATCCGGCCGCGAAGCGCCGCGAGGGTCCGGGCCAAGCACGCCGGCAAGGCGTTTGCCGATCTGGGCGTCGGCGAGTGCCTCACTGCTGAAGGAAAGGAGCTGGCGATGACGGACCTGGCGGGCATCGAGACCCTGGATTTCGACTTCCACGGCGTACGCCCTGTCGGCGCCTTTGCGCCGGTGCGGGTGGGCGACCTGGAGGCCGGCCGCATGGAACTGCTGCTGGAGCCCGATGCCTCGCTGGGCAACGGCTGCCACGTGCAGGTGCGTACGACCACGCACGGCAACCAGGCCACGTGGCTGGCGATGCTGGACCAGTTCCACCAGCGCCATCCGCTGTCCGGCGTGCGCATCTCGATCACCGACCGGGGAGCGGCTCCCGCGGTGGTCAGCCTGCACCTGGAGCAGGCCGTGGAGCGGCTGCCGCTGCCGGGCCGCCCGGGCTGAGCCCCCAAGCCCTCGCCGCGCCGTCCGCGGCGCAGCCGGCCGACGGCCAGGCAACCGGGAATCGGTGATGAATTGCCCGGTTCCTGCATTGACGCAGCTCAATGGCGGGCCAGAAGTGCCGAAGGGACGGCTTGATCCCGGCCCCACGCCGGTTCTCAAGCCGTACCGCACCCTCATGACCAAGCTGTTTCACTGGAACATCGGCGCCCGCCTCGCACTGAGCTTCGCGGGCATCGTCGGCCTCATTGCCATCCTGGCCGCCACCGCCTTCATCGAGCTGGGCTCGGCACAGGACGAAATTCAAGAGCTCACCGGGCTGCAGTCCCAACGGCAGCAGCTCGCCACCGAGTGGCGCGAGAACGTCGTGCTCAACTCGCAGCGTGCGCTGGCCATCTTCTACAGCGCGGACAAGACGCTGGCCGATCGCTTCGGCGAGGACATGAAGCGGGTGACGGTGCGCACCACCGAGATCCAGAAGCGCTTCACCGAGATCGAGTCCGCGCCCGAAGCCGTGGCCCTCATGGAGCGCCTGGCCAAGGTCCGGGCGCAGTACCTGGCGGAGCGCGACGCCCTGCTCAAATCGCCGCCGGCCGAGCCGGAGGCCCTGGAGCGGTCCACGCAGGACTTCAAGGCCACCGCGCAAGCCTACGTGGAAGCCGCCACCGCTCTCACGCGCTACGAGCAGGCGCACAGTGCCGCGCTGAGCGAGGACATGGACCAGAAGCTGGCGACGACCCGGACGCGCCTGGTCGGGGCGGCCGTAGTGTGCGCGCTGCTGGCTGGCGTGCTGGGTTGGCTGCTGACGCACAGCATCGTGCGGCCCCTGGCCGCGGCGCAGGCCTCGGCCGAGCGCATCGCCGGCGGCGACCTCACGGTGGAACTGCGCGCGGAGCGCCGCGACGAGGTGGGCCGCCTGCTGCAGGCCATTGCCGGCATGCAGGAGGCGCTGCGCCACCTGGTCGGCGACATCCGGACCTCGGTGGACAGCATCGGCACGGCCAGCGCCGAGGTGGCGGCCGGCAACCACGACCTCAGCGCGCGCACCGAGGAAACCTCGGCCAGCCTGCAGCAGACGGCCAGTTCCGTGGAGCAGATCTCCAGCAACATGCGCCAGAGCTCCGACTCCGCCAGCGAAGCCGACCGGCTGGCACGCGAGGCCTCGTCGGTGGCGGGACAGGGCGGCCAGGCCGTGCTGCGCGTGGTGACGACCATGGACGCCATCAATCAGAGCTCCAGGCGCATCGGCGACATCGTGGGCGTGATCGACGGCATCGCGTTCCAGACCAACATCCTCGCGCTCAACGCCGCGGTCGAGGCGGCCCGCGCCGGCGAGCACGGCCGGGGCTTCGCCGTGGTGGCCAGCGAGGTGCGCGCGCTGGCGCAGCGCAGCGCCACCGCCGCGCACGAGATCAAGGCCCTGATCGAGGACAGCCTGCAGCGGGTGGAAGCCGGCGCCCGGGAAGCGCAGGACGCCGGGCGCACCATCGAAGGCGTGGTGCAGAGCGTGCACCGCGTCTCGGAGATCGTCAGCCGCATCACCACGGCGGCCAGCGAGCAGGCCGAGGGCATCGGCGAAGTCAACGACGCCGTCGCCCAGCTGGACCAGGCCACGCAGCAGAACGCCGCGCTGGTGGAGCAGTCCGCCGCCGCGGCCTCCAGCCTCAAGGACCAGGCGCTCACGCTGTCGCGCGCGGTGCAGCGCTTCCGGCTGGCTTGATAGGGATTCCAAGGGCTTCGCAAACTCTCAGGCCCGTTCGGGCCGAGCCCGTCGAAGCCCTGTGGCGACTACCGAGCGCCTGCCCTTCGACAAGGCTCCCCTGAGCTTGTCGAAAGGCTCTGGACGAACGGGAAGAGCCTGTTTCCTTCGGGCTGGTATGGCGGGACAGCGCACGCTGGTCGGCCTCGCGCCCAGCGTGCGCGCGTGCCTTAATCCGGCCCATGAACGAATACCCCATCGCCGAGGAAGTCAGCTTCCGCAAGCTGGCCGTGCTGCTGACCTTCATGGAGACGGGCAACCTGGCCCGCGCCGCGGAGCGGCTGGACACCAGCCCGGTGAGCGTGCACCGGGCGCTGCACTCGCTGGAGGCCGGGCTGCGCTGCACGCTGTTCCGCCACGAGGGGCGCAACCTGCTGCCCACGCCGGCGGCCCAGGTACTGGCGGATGCGGCGCGCGAGGTGCTGCGCGGCATGTCCGAGGGCATCCGCGCCGCGCGCGAGGCTGCGGGCTACGGGTCGGACCGCATGCGCATCGGCTCGCTGTACTCGCTCACCAGCCGCACCGTGCCGCGGCTGGTGGTGGGGCTCAAGCAGCGCCGCCCCGACGTGCAGACCGAGCTGGTGCTGGGCTCCAACGCCGACCTGCTGCAGAAGCTGCGCGAGGGATCGGCGGACGCGGCGCTGCTGGGCCTGCCGGCGGAGCTGCCCGACATGCAGCTGGAGCCGCTGTTCGAGGACGACATGCACTTCGCCGCGCCCTCGGACTCGCGCTACGCCAGGCTGCGGGAAGTGGACCTGGGCGCCTGCGCCGAGGAGCGCTTCGTCAGCCTGGCCGAGGGCTTCGTCACCTCCAGCGGCTTCGTGGAGGCCTTCCGCCTGGCCGGCTTCACGCCCAACGTGGTGATGAAGACGGGCGACATCTTCTCGCTCATGAACCTGGTGCACGGCGGCATCGGCTGCACGCTGCTGCCCGGGCGCGTGCGCCGCGCGCTGCCCGCGGGCGTGGAGCTGATCCCGCTGCAGGCGCGCTACCGCATGCGCCAGACCATCGCGCTGGTGTTCCTGCGCACGCGCGAGCGCGACCCCAACCTGCTGGCGCTGCTGGCCGAGTGCCGCAGCGCCAAGGCCGAGCTGGTTTGATTCCAGGCCGTCCAAGCTCCAGGAGACCTCCGTCATGCCCGCGAAGGCGGGCATCCACGAACCACGCGATGCAGCCCGGCAGGCGTGGACACCCGCTCCCCGCCTGCGCGAGGACAGGCTCCGCGGGTGTGACGGGGCTCCTTTGTTTGCCATCGCGACTTCGCATAAACCCGGCCTTGCGCTGCACCGTTACGGCTACCGTTACGCCGTCCGTAACGCTCGTGCGCGCAGCGTGATTGATGGGGAGATTGCGGACGCCTAACTTCGTTTCCACAACAACCGGGCGGCGCCATGCCGCCCATGACAGGAGACAAGGCATGAAGATCCGCTCGTCCTCGCGCGCCCTGACGGGCGCGCCGTCCTTTGCGGCCCCCGTCCGTTCGACCCGCCGGCAGTGGCTGATGCTGGGCGCCGCGGCGCTGGCCGGCGTGTCGGTCGCCGGTGGCGCGCAGGCGCAAGCCTGGCCGGCGAAGCCGGTGACGGTCATCGTTCCGTTCCCGGCCGGCGGCGGCACCGACGCCTTCGCCCGGCCGCTGTTCGCCACGCTGTCCAGGCTGCTGGGCCAGCAGGTGCTCATCGACAACAGGGGCGGCGCCGGCGGCAACGTGGGCGCGACGCTGGCGGCCAAGGCCCAGCCCGACGGCTACACCTGGTTCATGGGCGCGGTGCACCACGCCATCGCGCCGTCGATCTACCCCAAGCTGGACTACCACCTGGAGAAGGACTTCGTGCCCGTGGCGCTGCTGGCCAGCGTGCCGCAGGTCGTCATCGTCAATCCCAAGCGCGTGCCGGCCAATACGCTGCAGGAACTCCTGGCCTACGCCAAGGCCAACCCGGGCAAGGTCAGCTTCGGTTCCGCGGGCAACGGCACCTCGCACCACCTGGCGGGCGAGCTGTTCAAGCTGCAGACCGGCGTGCAGCTCATGCACGTGCCCTACCGCGGCGCCGGCCCGGCACTGCAGGACGTGATGGCCGGGCAGATCGACATGATGTTCGACGGGCTGGGCTCCTCGGCGACGCACATCAAGGGCGCCCGGGTGAAGGCGCTGGCGGTGGCCGGCACGCAGCGCGCCCCCGGCTTCCCCGACATTCCCACCGCCGCGGAGGGCGGCGTGCCCACCTACCAGGTTGCCACCTGGTACGGCCTGTGGGCGCCCAAGGGCACGCCGGCGGCGGCGATCGAGCGCATGAACGCCGAACTGGCAAAAGCCTTTGCCAGCAAGGAGATCAAGGACGCCTGGACCGGCCTGGGTGCCGAGACGCCCACGCTCACCGGCAAGGCCTTCGGCGATTTCGTTGCCTCTGAAACCAAGCGCTGGGGCGAGGTGGTGAAGGCGGCGAACGTGAAGCTGGACTGATCCGCCTCACTTTTACGCCCAGCGAAACGGTTGCACCAGCAGCTTCATTGTTCAGCCGGCACCCGCCGATTAACTTTGCCTCCAGAAATCGATACGGCCCAAGCCGAGCAACTGGAGACAAACGGCATGAACAATCACTGGCTTTCGATCGCCCCGCTGGGCGCGATGTTCGTGGTGGCCACCGCGCTGCCGATCAACATGGGCGTGCTCGCCTTCGTGGGCGCGTTCCTGGTGGGAACCGTGGTGGCGGGCATGAATGCCAAGGCCATCCTGCTCGGCTTCCCGGCCGACCTGTTCCTGACGCTGGCCGGCATCACGTACCTGTTCGCGCTGGCGCAGAACAACGGCACCATCGACTGGCTCGTGGGCCTGGCGGTGCGCGCGGTGCGCGGGCGCATCGCGGCCATTCCCTGGATCATGTTCATGATCGCCGCGGCCCTCACCGCGGTGGGCGCCGTCAGCCCGGCGGCGGTGGCGATCATCGCGCCCATCGCCCTGGGCTTCGCCGCCCGGCACAACATCAACCCGCTGATGATGGGCCTGATGGTGATCCACGGCGCGCAGGCCGGCGGCTTCTCGCCCATCAGCATCTACGGCGGCATCACCAACAAGGTCGTGGCCAAGGCCGGGCTGCCGCTGAGCGAGCTGACCACCATGCTGGCGAGCTTCGGCATCAACTTCGCCGTGGCGCTGGGCCTGTTCGTGTGCATGGGCGGCCTGAAGCTCATGCGCCGCCAGCCGGCCGGTTTCAGCAACTCGCTGCTGGACCAGATCCCGGACGTGACGCACGCCCAGTCCGGCGCGCAGGTCTTCGGCGATGCCGAGGCCGAGGCCCTGGGCGAGGCCCGCCGCACCGCACAGGGCGACTCCACGCTGATCAAGGGCGACGGCACGCCCGCCGCCACCGGCGCGCGTTTCTACCAAGTCATCACGGCCCTCGGCTTGCTCGCACTGGCCGTGCTCACGCTGGTCTACAAGCTCGACATCGGCTTCGTCTCCATCAGCATCGGCCTGCTGCTGAGCCTGCTGCAGCCCAACCTGCAGAAGGCCGCGCTGGGGCAGGTGTCGTGGCCGGAGATCATGCTGATCGTGGGCGTGAGCACCTACGTGGCCGTGATGGAGAAGATGGGCACCATCGCCTGGGTCGGCGACAGCGTGGCGACCTTCAGCTCGCCGCTGATGGCCGCGCTGCTGCTGTGCGTGGTGGGTGCCGTCATCTCCGCCTTCGCTTCCTCCACCGCGGTGCTGGGCTCGCTGATCCCGCTGGCCGTGCCCTTCCTGCAGGGTGACGCGGGCGTGGGCGCCATCGGCTTCATCGCCGCCATGGCCGTGTCCTCGACCATCGTGGACGTCAGCCCCTTCTCCACCAACGGGGCGCTGGTGCTGGCCAACGCCAAGAACGTGGACCGCGACCGCTTCTTCCGCCAGCTCCTGGTCTACGGCGGCGCCGTGACCGTGATCGCACCCGTCGTGGTGTGGCTGCTGTTCGTGGTGCTGTGACGCCCGCGCGGCCCGCCTAACCTCCATCAACCCCACACGCCCATGACCACAAGACACTGGACCACCCGCGCGGACAACCGCGCCGCGCGCCTGGCGCGCGCCGCCCAGGCCCTGGGCCCGCGGCTGCGCGGCAGGATCGCCGAAACCGGCGCCATCACCGAGCTGCTCGAAGCCGTGATCGAGCCCCGGGACCGCGTCTGCCTCGAAGGCAACAACCAGAAGCAGGCCGACTTCCTGGCCCGCTCGCTGGTGCAGCTGGACCCGGCGCGCGTGCACGGCCTGCACATGGTGCAGTCGGTGCTGGCGCTGCCCGAGCACCTGGACATCTTCGACTTGGGGCTCGCCGCGAAGCTGGACTTCAGCTTCTCCGGCCCGCAAGGGGCACGGCTGGCGAAGCTGGTGTCCGCGGGCCGCATCGAGATCGGTGCCATCCACACCTACCTGGAGCTGTTCTCGCGCTACTTCGTGGACCTCACGCCCCAGGTGGCGCTGGTGGCGGCGCAGGCGGCCGATGCGCAAGGCAACCTCTACACCGGGCCCAACACCGAGGACACGCCCGCCATCGTCGAGGCCACGGCGTTTTCCGGCGGCATCGTCATCGCGCAGGTGAACGAGCTGGTCGAGGGCGGCACGGCGCTGCCGCGCATCGACATCCCGGCCGACTGGGTGAGCTTCGTGGTCAAGGCGCCGCGGCCCAACTTCATCGAGCCGCTGTTCACGCGCGACCCGGCGCAGATCAGCGAGATCCAGGTGCTGATGGCGATGATGGCCATCAAGGGCATCTATGCCGAGTACGGCGTGCAGCGGCTGAACCACGGCATCGGCTTCGACACCGCGGCCATCGAGCTGCTGCTGCCGACCTACGGCGAGCAGCTGGGCCTCAAGGGCAAGATCTGCAAGCACTGGGCGCTGAACCCGCACCCGGCGCTGATCCCGGCCATCGAGGCCGGCTGGGTGGAGTCCATCCACTCCTTCGGCTCCGAGCTGGGCATGGAGGACTACATCCGCGCCCGCTCCGACGTGTTCTTCACCGGGCCCGACGGCAGCCTGCGCAGCAACCGCGCCTTCTGCCAGGCCGCGGGCCACTATGCCTGCGACCTGTTCATCGGCTCCACGCTGCAGCTCGACCTGGACGGCAACAGCTCCACCGCCACGCTGGGGCGCATCGCCGGCTTCGGCGGCGCGCCCAACATGGGCGCCGACGCGCGCGGGCGCCGCCACGTCAGCCCGGCCTGGCTGCGCGCCGGGCAGGAGGCG
>NZ_CALAOH010000243.1 GCF_937926365.1 uncultured Azohydromonas sp.
GGTGGGCATCTTCGTGACGATGCAGGCTTACGTCTGGCCCTTCACGCTGCTGGTGATCCACTGATCGCCTGATGCCTGAAACCGGCCCCGAGGGGCCGGTTTTGCTTTCAGCCCCTCGCTTTCAAACACTCACACAACAGGAGGCCGTCCATGAACGCTTCCCAAGACCTGCCCTCCGCCGCCGAGCGCGCCCAGCGCTGCGCGCAGGTGGTCGCGGCGCTGCAGGCCGTGCTGCCCGCGCACGCGCTGCTGTGGCGCAACGAGGAAACCACGCCCTACGAGTGCGACGGCCTCACGGCCTACCGGCAGTCGCCGCTAGCCGTGGCGCTGCCCGAGACCGAGGCCCAGGTGGCCGCGGTGCTGCGCGAGTGCCACCGGCTCGGTGCGCCGGTGGTGGCGCGCGGCGCCGGCACCGGCCTCTCGGGCGGGGCCATGCCGCACGCGCTGGGCGTGACGCTGTCGCTGGCGAAGTTCAACAAGATCCTCAAGGTCGATCCGGTCAGCCGCACCGCGGTCGTGCAGTGCGGCGTGCGCAACCTCGCCATCAGCGAGGCCGCCGCGCCGCACAACCTCTACTACGCGCCCGATCCGAGCAGCCAGATCGCCTGCACCATCGGCGGCAACGTCGCGGAGAACTCCGGCGGTGTGCACTGCCTGAAGTACGGCCTGACTGTGCACAACGTGCTCAAGGTGCGCGGCTTCACCGTCGAGGGCGAGGCCGTGGAGTTCGGCTCCGACGCGCTGGACGCCGCCGGGCTGGACCTGCTCACGGTGCTGGTGGGCAGCGAGGGCATGCTGGCCGTGGTCACCGAGGTGACCGTGAAGCTCGTGCCCAAGCCCCAGCTGGCGCGCTGCATCATGGCCAGCTTCGACGACGTGCGGAAGGCGGGCGACGCGGTGGCCAACATCATTGCCGCCGGCATCATTCCGGCCGGGCTGGAGATGATGGACAAGCCCATGACGGCGGCGGTCGAGGATTTCGTCCATGCCGGCTACGACCTCAACGCCGAGGCGATCCTGCTGTGCGAGAGCGACGGCACGCCGGAGGAGGTCGAGGAGGAGATCGGCCGCATGGTGGCGGTGCTGGAGCGCAGCGGCGCCATCGGCATCACCGTCAGCCGCGACGAGGGCCAGCGCCTGAAGTTCTGGAGCGGGCGCAAGAACGCCTTCCCGGCCTCGGGGCGCATCAGCCCCGACTACATGTGCATGGACTCCACCATCCCGCGCAAGCGCCTGGCGGACATCCTGCTGGCGATCCAGGAGATGGAGAAGAAGTACCAGCTGCGCTGCGCCAACGTGTTCCACGCCGGCGACGGCAACCTGCACCCGCTGATCCTGTTCGATGCCAACGACCCCGACCAGCTGCACCGCTGCGAGCTGTTCGGCGCCGACATCCTGGAGACCAGCGTCGCCATGGGCGGCACGGTGACGGGCGAGCACGGCGTGGGCATCGAGAAGCTCAACTCGATGTGCGTGCAGTTCAGCCCCGCCGAGCGCGAGCAGATGCTGGCGCTCAAGGCCGCCTTCGACCCCGCCGGCACGCTCAACCCGGGCAAGGTCGTGCCCAGCAAGCACCGCTGTGCCGAGTACGGAAAGATGCATGTGAAGAAGGGCCTGCTGCCCTTCCCCGAGCTGGAGCGCTTCTGAGATGAACGCCATGACCGACACGCCCGGGGCGCAGGACCCCGTGCTGACACGCCTGATCGACCAGGTGCAAACCGCCCGCGCCGCCAAGGGCGCCTTCGAGATCCGCGGCCACGGCAGCAAGCGCTTCTATGGCGAGGCGCCGCGCGGCGAGGTGCTGGACACGCGCGTCCTTTCAGGCATCAGCAGCTACGAGCCCACCGAGCTGGTGGTGACGGTGCGCGCCGGCACGCCGCTGGAGGAGCTGGAGGCGGCGCTGGCTGCAGAAGGCCAGTACCTGCCCTTCGAGCCGCCTCGCTTCCAGGGCGAAGGCGGCCGCGGCACCGTGGGCGGCATGGTGGCCGCGGGCCTGGCGGGCCCGGCGCGCGCCACCGCGGGCGCCGTGCGCGACTACGTGCTGGGCGCCACGATCCTCAGCGGCAAGGCCGAGGTGCTGAGCTTCGGCGGCCAGGTGATGAAGAACGTGGCCGGCTACGACGTGGCGCGCATGCTCGCCGGTTCGCTGGGCATCCTGGGACTGATCTGCGAGGTGAGCCTGAAGGTGCTGCCGGTGCCGGTGGCCACGCGCACGCTGCGCTTCCAGCTCGACCAGGAGACGGCGCTGCGCCATCTCAACCTGTGGGGCGGGCAGCCGCTGCCGCTCAATGCCAGCGCCTGGTGGGACGGCACGCTGGTGCTGCGCCTGTCCGGCGCCCGCGCCGCGGTGGACTCGGCCTGCGCCCGGCTCGGTGGCGAGGTGGTGGACGAGGAGTCCGCCGCGGCCTTCTGGCTGGGCCTGCGCGACCAGCGCGACGACTTCTTCCAGTTCGCGGTCACGTCGGTGGCGCAGGGCGAGCGCGCGCTGTGGCGGCTGTCGGTGCCGCAGACGGCCGCGCCGCTGGCGGAGCTGGGCGGGCACCAGCTGGTCGAGTGGGGCGGCGCGCAGCGCTGGGTGCTGACGGACCGGGACCCGGTGCAGGTGCGCCAGGCGGCGCAGCGTGCCGGCGGCCATGCCGTGCTGTATGCCGCCAACGACAAGCGCGTGGGCGTGTTCGCCCCGCTGTCGCCGCCGCTGGCGCGCATCCATCGCCAGCTCAAGGCGGCTTTCGATCCCGACCGGGTGTTCAACCCCGGGCGGCTCTATCCGGACCTCTGATTCAAGCTGAAAGGCTCCCGTTCGGGCTGAGCCCGTCGAAGCCCTGCCGCCCGGCTGGGCGGCAGGCCGCATCGACCCAGCTCAGGGCGAACGGGAAAAGTGAACGATGCAAACCAATCTCGCTCCCGAATTCCGCGATACGCCGGAGGGCCAGGAGGCCGAGGCGATCCTGCGCAAGTGCGTGCACTGCGGCTTCTGCACCGCGACCTGCCCGACCTATCAACTGCTGGGCGACGAGCTCGACGGTCCGCGCGGGCGCATCTACCTGATGAAGCAGGTGCTCGAAGGCGCCGAGCCCACGCGCGCCACGCAGCTGCACCTGGACCGCTGCCTGACCTGCCGCAACTGCGAGAGCACCTGCCCTTCGGGCGTGCAGTACGGCGCGCTGGCCGACATCGGCCGCAACATCGTCGAGAGGAAGGTGCAACGCCCGGCGGCAGAGCGCGCCAAGCGCTGGCTGCTCAAGGAGGGCCTGACCTCGCCGCTGTTCGCCCCGGCGCTCAAGCTGGGCCAGGCGCTGCGGCCGCTGGTGCCGGCCAACCTGCGCGAGAAGGTGCCCGAGAAGACGCCGCCGCGCGCACACGAGTGGCCGAATCGCGAGCACCCGCGCAAGGTGCTGATGCTGGCCGGCTGCGTGCAGCCCGCGATGGCGCCCAACATCAACGCCGCCACGGCGCGGGTGCTGGACGCCGCGGGCATCCAGGTGCTGGTGGCGCCGGAGGCCGGCTGCTGCGGCGCGATCCGCTCGCACCTGTCGGACCACGAGGGCGGCCTGAACGACATGCGCCGCAACGTGGACGCCTGGACCCCGCTGCTGGACCAGGTCGAAGCCATCGTCATGAACGCCTCGGGCTGCGGCGTGATGGTCAAGGACTACGGCAAGGCACTGAAGCACGACCCGGCCTATGCCGGGCGCGCCGCGCGCATCTCGGCGCTCACGAAGGATTTGTCCGAGCTGCTGCCCGACCTGGTGCCGCTGCTGCAGCCGAAGCTGGCGGCCAAGGCCCCGCCGCAGCCGGACGTGCCGGCCGGCCCGGCGCCGCGGCGCCTGAGCTTCCATCCGCCGTGCACGCTGCAGCACGGGCAGCAGCTGCGCGGGGGCGTGGAGGCGGGACTGCGGGCGCTGGGTTTCGAGGTGAACCTGGCCGTGGGCGAGGCGCACCTGTGCTGCGGTTCGGCGGGCACGTACTCGGTGCTGCAGCCCGAGCTGTCGCACCGGCTGCGCGACCGCAAGCTCTCGCAGCTGCTGCCCACGCAGCCCGACTGCATCGTCTCGGCCAACGTCGGCTGCATCCAGCACCTGCAAAGCGGCACCGGCACGCCGGTGCGGCACTGGGTGGAGGTGGTGGACGAGGCGCTGGCGCAGGGGTGATCGAGTCTCCAGCGCGGACCGGGAGGTCCGCGCGTGTTGTCCTGAGCCTCAGCTGCTGCCGCCCACCACCGCCCCGCTATCGCAATCGAAAAGCCCCGCAGGGTCATGAACCCGTTTGCCCCGGCTTCTCACACCGCCACCCGCTCCGGCCGCACCCGCAGCGCCCACATCACTCCCATCACCAGCAGCGCGATGCCCGCCAGCGTCACCGGCGGCGGGGGCGTGCCACGCAGGATGAAGGCGTAGGCCAGCGCCGACAGCGTCTCGAACACGATCAGCTGCCCCGCGATGGTCGTGGGCAGGCGCTGGCTGGCCTCGTTCCAGCACAGCGTGCCCAGCCACGAGGCAAAAAGGCCGATCACGAACATCAGCCCCACGAACTGCAGCGGCCGCGGCCCGAAAGGCAGCTCGAAGGCGCCGCCGCCCACGCCCGACCACAGCCAGAAACCCGCGTAGCCCACCAGCGCCAGCGGCAGCGTGGCCACGCCCTGCGCCGTGGCCCAGGTGCACGGGCTGCGGTCCGGGTGCGCGCGCAGCCAGTCGGCGTTGCGGATCGGGTACCAGGTCCAGCACGCCACCGCGCCGAAGGCCAGCAGCGCGCCCAGGGCGTAGCGCACCGGGTCGGCCTGCGGGTCGGCACGCATCTGATCGAGCTCGGCGCGGTTCACCAGCGCGATGCCGGCGGCGATCAGCCCCAGCGAGGGCAGCATCCGCGCCCAGGGCAGCCGGCCGTCGCGCCAGGCGTTGCGGCGGTTGGACACCACCGCGATCACCACCGGCAGCGTGCCGATGATCATGGTCGGCAGCGGCCCGCCCGCGCGCTGGATCGCCGCGGCCAGGCACAGGTAATAGAGCAGGTTGCCCACCAGCGCGAGCTTGAGCGCCTCGCGCCAGTCCGCGCGCGTGAACTCGCGCAGCCGCGCACGGTCCAGCCAGGCCAGCGGCAGCGCGATCAGGCCGAACGCCAGGTAGCGGCCGAAGGACTGCAGCGCCGCGGGGTACTCGGGCAGCAGCAGCGGGGAGACGAATACCAGGCCCCACATCAGTCCGGCGGCCAGGGCGAAGAAAGTTCCAATCCACATCGGGCGGATTGTCCCCGTGCGCCCGGAGCGGCCCGCCCGGGCGCGCGGCCGCGTCCCGGGCGGTGGCTCAGAGCTTGGGGATGTGCAGCGTCTTGCTGATCATCAGCGAGCCCGAGAGCACGAACAGCAGCGACAGCGGGTGCAGCACCCAGGGGCCGACCTCCCAGGCGCCCAGCCACAGGTCCTCGCCGATGCGGCCCTGCCAGGCGGCAAAAGCCAGCACGGCGGTGAGCAGCACGCTGCTGGGGATGGGCGTGCCCTCGAAGTACTTCACCTTGTCGCCGCCCTCGGACAGCGTCTCGGCCGTGACGTTGTAGCGCGCCAGGCGGCTGACGCCGCAGCAGACGAAGTAGATCAACGCCACCACGTCCCAGCCGCCGTCCATGCCCGCGGCATGCGCCAGCACCGCTGGCGCCACGCCGAAGGAGACGATGTCGGCCAGCGAGTCCAGCTCGCGCCCCAGCGGCGAGGCCTGGCGCCGCCAGCGCGCCACGCGCCCGTCGAGCACGTCGAAGGCCAGCGCCAGGGGTGCCATGGCCGCGGCCAGTAGGAACTGCCTGATCTCCGGGTCGGCCATGAAGCCCATGGCCAGCAGCACGCCGGCCATGCCGCAGGCGGCGTTGCCCAGGGTGAAGAAATCCGCCAGCGCGAAGCCGCGGAGCATGGAGAAATGGCGCGTGGTCGGGGAAAGGGCCATGAGGATCCTCCGTGGGTCTGTCCGCTGCAGGGCATGTCGCTTGCCTGGCCGGGGGGCAGGAGAACAGCATGAGTCCGAGCACCCCACAAGCCTGGCAAGCGCCGAAGGGCGCTGCCCGCCGCGCCGCGCCGGGCGCCGCATCCACCACGGTCGTGGCCGCGCTGGCCTTGGCCTTCCTGGCCGGCTGCGCCAGCGGGCCCGATGCCACCTGGTCCGATCCGCAGCTCGGCGCCAAGCCGCTGCAGGGCGCGCGCGTGCTGGTGGTGTGCGAGGCGGCCGAGACCACGCTGCAGCAGCTGTGCCTGGACCGCATGACCGAGGAAGCCATGGCGCGCGGGCTCACGCCGGTGCGCCCGGCGCAGCCGCCGGCCGCCGCTGGCGTGGGCCGCGGCGCGGACGCCTACGTGGGCGCGGCGCGCGCGGCCGGCGCCACGGCGCTGCTGCTGACCTCGGTCACGCCGGACAGCGCACAGGTGTCCAGGCCCTCGCCGTTCTCCATTGGCATCGGCGGCTTTGGTTGGGGCGGCGGCCACGTGGGCGCGGGCGTGGGCGTGTCGGTGCCCATCGGCGGTGGCGGCTACGCCTCGAACCCGGGCTACGCCGCCAACAGCAGCTTCACCGAGGCCGGCAGCGGCCGGCTGCTGTGGTCGGCGCGCACCAGCACCACCACCAGCGACTTCAATGCCGGCATGGGCACCATGGCGCGCACGCTGATGGAGGCGGCCGAGAAGGCGGGCGTGTTCTGACCCGCCGCGCGGCGGCGCGGCGCCGCGCTTGCCGCCCCATGGCACCACCGACAGCGGGCGGTGGTGAAGGCTGGTTACACGCCCGGTCGGGCGGGCGTGGAGCATGGCGGTCGTTTTTCCGCGGGCCGGCAGCCGGCCTAAGCTGGGCGGACAAGACAACACAGCAGGAGACCCCGCCATGAGCTTCCTTCTCGCCCTGGACCAGGGCACCACCAGTTCGCGCAGCATCGTGTTCGACCCCGCGGGCCGCGTGGTGGCGCTGGCGCAGCGCGAGTTGGAGCAGCACTACCCGCAGCCGGGCTGGGTCGAGCACGACCCGCGGGAGATCTGGCGCACGCAGCTCGACACCGCGCGCCAGGCGCTGGCGCAGGCCGGCATCACGGGGCGCGACGTGCTGACCATCGGCATCGCCAACCAGCGCGAGACCACGCTGCTGTGGGAGCGCGCCACGGGCCGGCCGCTGCACCACGCCATCGTGTGGCAGGACCGCCGCGGCGAGCCGATGTGCGCGCAGCTGCGCGGCACGCCCCTGGAAACGCTGGTGCGCGAGCGCACCGGGCTGGTGGTGGACAGCTACTTCTGCGCCACCAAGCTGCGCTGGTTGCTGGACAACGTGCCCGGCGCGCGGCTGGCCGCCGAGCGCGGTGACCTGGCCTTCGGCACCGTGGACAGCTGGCTGCTGTGGCAGCTCACGGGCGGGCGCCTGCACGCCACCGACGTGAGCAACGCCTCGCGCACCATGCTCTACGACATCGCGCGCCAGCGCTGGGACGAGGAGCTGCTGGCGGCCTTCGACATCCCGCCCTCGGTGCTGCCGGAGGTGCTGCCTTCCAGCCACCACTACGGCCACACCGAGGCCGAGCTGTTCGGCACGCCCATCTCCGTGTGCGGCGTGGCCGGCGACCAGCAGGCCGCGCTCTTCGGCCAGGGCTGCTTCACCCCGGGCATGGCCAAGAACACCTACGGCACCGGCTGTTTCCTGCTCATGCACACCGGCAACCGGCTGCAACGCTCGCGCAACGGGCTCATCAGCACCGCCGCGGCACAGCCCGGCGCGGCGGCGCAGTACGCGCTGGAGGGCAGCGTGTTCGTCGCCGGCGCGGTGGTGCAGTGGCTGCGCGACGGGCTGCGGGCGATCCAGTCCAGCTCCGAGGTGGAAGCGCTCGCCCGCAGCGTGCCCGACAGCGGCGGCGTGGTCTTCGTGCCGGCCTTCACCGGGCTGGGCGCGCCGTACTGGAACGGCGATGCGCGCGGGGCGATCCTGGGCCTGACGCGCGGCAGCACCGCGGCGCACGTGGCGCGCGCGGCCGTCGAGAGCATCGCCTACCAGAGCGCGGCGCTGCTGCAGGCCATGAGCCGCGACGCACAGGACGGCGGCGGCGCGCCGGTGAGCGAGCTGCGCGTGGACGGCGGCGCCTGTGTCAACGATTTGCTGATGCAGTTCCAGTCCGACCTGCTGGGCATCCCGGTGCTGCGTCCGCGCGTGACCGAAACCACCGCCCTGGGCGCGGCCTACCTGGCGGGGCTCGCCGCCGGGGTGTGGCAGGTGCTCGACGAACTGGCGGCGCAGTGGCAGCCCGAGCGCGTGTTCACGCCCACCATGGAGCGCGAGCGCGCCCAGGAGCTGATGGCGCGCTGGGAGCGCGCGGTGCGGCAGACGGTGGCGGCGTAGCGCACCCAGCACGCCATCAGCGCCCGAGCAGCAGCGGGTAGCTGAAACCCAGGAAGTGCGCGGTGTTCAGCACGAAGTGCGCCGCGATGGCCGCCTCGATGCGCCGCGTGCGCGCGTAGGCCCAGCCGTAGCCCGCGCCGGCCAGCGTCGCCAGCGCGGCGTAGGCGGCGCCGCCGGGCAGGTGCGCCAGCCCGAACAGCAGCGCCGCCGCCAGCACCGGCAGCGCGCGCAGCGCCGGACGCGAGGCGATCGGCCCCGAGGCGGCCAGGCGCTCCTGGATCACGCCGCGGAAAAACGCCTCCTCCAGCACGCAGGTCCACAGCAGCATCTTCAGCAGCCAGGCGGCGGTGAAGGCGGGCCATTTCAGGTCGGGCCGCACCAGGCCCGCGCTCCAGGCCAGCAACAACACCAGCGCCGCCGTGCCCAGCGCCACCGGCGCCGCGCGGCGCAGTACCGCGACGGCCTCGGCCGGGCCGCGCACGCGGCGGCAGAAGCCCAGCGCGATCGCCAAGCCGGCCAGGCCGGCGTCGAAGTGGAAGGCCAGGCGCAGCGGTGCCGCGCCGGGGCTCAGGCGCAGCCCGTCCAGCAGCAGCACGGGGCTGAAGCCGGGCACGAGGTGCAGGCCCAGGGCGAAGGCCAGCGCCAGCGCGGCACCAGCCAGCAGCCGGCGCAACCAGGGTGCGGCGAGCAGGCGCGAGCCCCCGGCCAGCGCCGCCAGCACCGCGGCGGCCAGTGCGCCGCGCACGTCCAGCGCGCCTGCGAGCCAGCCCGCCGCCACGGCCACGGCGGCCAGCGGCAGTGCCGGCGGCAGGGTCAGCGCGCGCCCCAGGCGCAGTGCGGGCAGCCAGACCGCGGCGATGGCCAGGGCCAGGAGAAGGGTGGAGGGCGGCACGCCGGCTCAGTGCCGGGACACGCCCAGCATCTGGGCCAGGGTGGACACCGCCTCTTCCACGCGCGTGTGCAGTGAGCACGAGCGCGCGAGCATGAGGTTCAGGGGCTGGTCGAAGTCCTCGATGAGGTAGCCGTGCATGGCGTCGAAGAGTTGACCAGGCGGCCCCGGCACGCGGCCGAAGGCGGCCTGCACGCGCTCGGCGGTGCCGCGGCGCAGCTCGGGGTCGTAAGCCGCCACCGGCTTGCCCAGCGCCACGGCCACGCCGATCTCGAACACCGTGCCGGAGTCCGGCTCCACGGGGTTGCGGAAGGCCATCACGTTGGCCAGCACCGCGTCGCAGCCGCGCAGGTGGGCCATGTTGCCCTGGTAGATCCACTCGGCCTGCGCCGTCTTGTCCAGCCCGGCGGGCGGCTCGTTGCCGTCCACGGGCGCGACGGCGCGCATGCCGTAGTGCGAGCACAGCGCGCGCAGCCGGTCGTAGCGGGCGGTGGCGTCCCGGAAGAAAACGTCCGGGCCGGCGAGGTAGATTTTTTTCATGGGTGCTCCCTGTGCTGGTCGTCGGGGCAAGACGGCATGAAGGCTCTGGCGGCCTTCGCCTGGGGAGAGGCGCCGCCCTGTCCGTCGTCCAGCGCGGCTCGCGCCGAGGGTGCCCGGCGGCTCAAGCAGCCGTCTTGCCCGGCAGGGCTTGTGAGGCCTGCACGGGGCGGGATTGTCCTGCCGGGCCTTTAGCTGAGGCTGACGGCGGGCGGCTTCAGCTTGAACTCCTGAGGCACAAGCCTGGCCTCCGCCGACCCGCGCTTTCCCTCACTTCGCTCCTCCACCGCGCACTTCGTCGCACCGCGGCTGCGCCGCGCGGCACGCCTCCCTAGCCTGCAGTCCGTGAGCCACCCCGCCCGGACTGCCCCATGAGCCCCCTGCCCCCACGCCCGCCCGGCGCCTCTCCCGCTCCGCCCACCGCGCCGGTGATGTCCCTGCGCGGCATTCAAAAAACCTACCGCCTGGGCCAGCACGTGGTGCCCGCGCTGCGGGGCGTGGACCTGGACGTGCTTGCCGGCGAGATGCTGGCCCTCGTCGGCCCCTCGGGCAGCGGCAAGAGCACGCTGCTCAACCTGTGCGGCCTCATCGACCGCCCCGACGCCGGCCGCATCGAGCTGCGCGGCACGGCGGTGCACGACCTTGACGAGACGCGCGCCACGCTGCTGCGCCGCGACGCCCTGGGCTTCGTCTTCCAGGGTTTCAACCTCGTGCCCGTCATGACGGCGGCGGAGAACGTGGACTTCCCGCTGTTCCTGGCCGGCGTGCCCGCCGCCCAGCGCCGGCAGCGCGTGGCCGAGGTGCTGGCGCAGGTGGGCCTGGCCGAGCACGCCGCGCACCGGCCCGACGCGCTCTCCGGCGGCCAGCGCCAGCGCGTGGCCATCGCCCGCGCCCTCGTCAAGCGCCCGGCGCTGGTGATCGCCGACGAGCCCACCGCGAGCCTGGACTCGCACAGCGCCGACAACGTGCTGGCGCTCATGCGCGCGCTGTGCCACGCCCAGGGCGCCGCCTTCGTCATCGCCACCCACGACGACCGCCTCACCCGCCGCTGCGACCGCGTCGTGCGGCTGCTCGACGGGCGCATCGAGCCGGAAGCCGGCGGCGCCCTCGAAGTCCACCAAGTCCAAAACCCGCAACGGAGCGCCGCATGAGCCCGTTCGCCTGGATGCGCCTCGCGGCGCTCAACACGCTGCGCAACCGCCGCCGCTCGCTGGTGACGGTGTGCATCGCCGCCCTGGGCACGGCCGCGCTGCTGCTGGCCGGGGGCTTCGCGCTCTACACCTACCAGTCGCTGGAGCAGGCCGCGGCACGCGACAGCGGCCACCTCGTGCTCGGCACGCCGGCGCAGTTCGAGGGCGAGGAGGACGTGCCGCTGCAGCATGGCCTGGACGGCGTGGCGGAACTGCGCCGGCGGCTGCTGGCCGACCCCGACGTGCGCCACGTGCTGCCACGCGTGGCGTTCAACGGGCTCGTCAGCAACGGCGAGAAGTCCACCGTGATGATGGCCGTGGGCATCGAGCCCGACAGCGAGTTCGCCATCAAGGGGCCGTTCCTGGGCGTGAGCGCCGGCCAGGTGCTCACCAACGCCGACCAGGGCGCCGTGATGCTGGGCGCCGGCCTGGCGCGCAATCTGAAAGCCGGGCCCGGCAGCGGGCTGACGCTGCTGTCCGCCACCACGCAGGGCGTGCTCAACGCCATGGACGTGCAGGTCAAGGGCGTGTTCTCCACCGGCATTCCGGAGATGGACCAGCGCCTGGTGCTCACCGACGTCGCCACCGCGCAGAAGCTGCTGGACACGCAGCGCGTCTCCACGCTGGGCGTGTTCCTGCGCGGCATGGAGGCCACCGCGCCGGCGCAGGCGCGGCTGCAGGCGGCGCATCCGCGGCTCCAGGTGCAGACCTGGCTGGAGCGCGCGGTCTTCTACCGCAGCGTGCGCGCCCTCTACAACCGCATCTTCGGCGTGATGGGGCTGGTGATCGGCGTGATCGTGGTGTTCGTGGTCGCCAGCGCCATGGCCATGGCCGTGGTCGAGCGCACCCGCGAGATCGGCACCCTGCGCGCGCTGGGCACGCTGCCGCGGCAACTGCTGCGCACGCTGGCGCTGGAGGGGCTGCTGCTGGGTGGCACCGGCGCCGTGGCGGGCGCGCTGCTGGCGCTGGCGGTGTCGGTGGCGCTGCTGGTGTTCCCGGTGCAGATGCCCCCGCCGCCCGGGCGCAGCGAGGGCTACCCGCTGCAGATCGCCATCGAGCCGACGCTGTACCTGGGCGTGCTCGTGCTCATGCTCAAGCTCTCGACGCTGGCCGCGGCCCTGGTGGCGCGGCGCACGGTGCGCAAGCCCATCGTGGAGGCGCTGGCCCATGTCTGAGCGCAAGCGCCCCATGAAGCCCGTCCTGGCCTCAGTGCTGATCGCCGCCTGCGGCCTGTTCCTGCACCCGGCCACCGCCGCCGAGGACCCCGCCGCGCTGCTACGCGCCGCCGACCGCTGGCGCATCAGCGACGACGGGCTGCAAGTCGAGACCCGGGTGCAGGTGCTGGGCCGGGACGGCGCGGTGGAGAAGGAGCGGCTCTACACCGTGTTCGTGCAGCCCGGGCACCGCTCGCTGGTGCTGATGCGCTCGCCGGCCGAGGCCGGGCAGCGGGTGCTGATGCTGGGCGACGACTTCTGGCTGCTGATGCCCGGCAGCCAGCGCCCGCTGCGCATCACGCCGCTGCAGAAGCTGCTGGGCGACGCCTCCACCGGCGACATCGCCACGCTGAGCTGGGCCGAGGACTACACCGGCACGCTGGTGGGCGAGGAGTCCTGCGGGGGCCAGCCCTGCTGGCACCTGCAGCTGCGGGCCGCGCGCGCGGGCGTGAGCTACCAGCGCATCGAGCTGTGGCTGGGCAAGGCCCGGCGCGAGCCGCTGCGCGCGCAGCTGTACGTGCAGTCGGACAAGCTGGCCAAGCAGGCGCGCTTCGTCCTGGACCACCCCGAGGCGCCCACCACGGTGGCCGAGATGGTGCTGCGCGACGAGCTCGGCACGCACAAGAAGACGCGCGTGCGCTACCTGTCGCGAACGCCGAGGCGCGTGCCCGAGGCGTGGCTGAACCCGATGTTCCTGGCGCGCAACCCGCCGCTGGATTGAGCGTGCGCGCCTTGCTGCCGAGCCTCCTGGCGCTGGCCCTGCACGCCGGTGTCCACGCCCAGACGCCCTCCGCCTGGAACGGCGAGCTGCGCGCGCACGTGGAGCTGCAGCGCGCCAACGGCCGCGGTCCGCTGGCGCAGGCGAACCGGGTCGCGCCGGGCACCGCGGCCGCGCCACGCGACGCCGCAGTGGCGGAGGCCGGGTTGCGGGGCCAGCTCCGCATCGTCTCGGCCGACCTTCACCTGCGCCAGGAACGCCGCGAAGGCGGCGCGCACGCGCAGGACGCGCGGCTCAACGAACTCCATGCCGGCGGCGAGGCACCGGCGGCGCTGCTGGGCGAGGGCGTCCAGTGGAACGCGGGCAAGAAGGTCGTGGCCTGGGACGTGGGCCATGGCTTCCGGCCCAACGACGTGGTGCAGGTCGAGCCGCGGCGCCAGCTCCTGCCGTCGCGGCCCGAAGGCCGGCCGCTGCTGCAGCTCGAAGGCTTCAGCCTCGACGGTGCCTGGACGCTGGTGTGGGCCAATCCCCATCACCTGAACGCCCGTGCCGGGGAAGCCCGCCGCGGCGAGGAGAGCGCGCTGGCGCTGCGCGCCTACCGGCACGCGGGCGCGGCCGACTGGCACGGCTTCATCCGCTGGGGCGAGCGCACGCAGGGCAGCGTGGGCGCGGCGCTGGCCTGGGTGGTGTCGGACGCGGTGGAGTTCCACGCCTCGGCGCGCTGGATGCGTCGGCACGACGGCTTCGCGCTGGACGCCGTGCCCGGCGCCGGTGGCCTGCCGGTGGCGGGCGCCAATCCCTGGCGCGAGGCCACGCTGGGCGCGGCCTCGCAGTGGCTGCTGGGTGTGACCTGGACCCATGCGAGCCAACTCAGCGTGCTGGCCGAGCTCTGGCACGACGGCACCACGCTGGCGGACGCGGCCTGGGACGCCTGGAGCGCGCGCGGCGCGGCGCTGTCGGCGCTGGGGAATCAGCCCGCGCTGCGCCCGGCGCTGGCGGGCCAACTGGCCTGGCAGTCCACGCCGTGGAACGCACAGAACCTGCGCCGCGATGCCGCGCTGCTGCGCGTGTCCTGGCGGCACGAAGGCTGGGAGCCGGTGGCGGAGCTGCTGGTCAACCCGGCCGACCGCGGGCATGCCCTCACCGCGTCGCTGGCCTGGCAGGGCGACCGCTGGCGCCTGGAAGGCGGCCTGCGGCAGTACGGCGGGCCGTCGGACGCGCTGCTGGCGCAGCTGCCAGCGCGGCGCACGGGCTACCTGGCGGCGACGGTGGCGTTTTGAGCGGCGGGTGCGAACCGGCAAACGAGCCCGGCCCTGGCCTCCACACAATTCCATCCACCCTGCTTTCCTCCGCCATGCCCGTGTTCGACCACTTCGGCCAACCTGCGCGTGCTCATCGAGCTGAACCCGCCGCGGGCGCAGGCGATGCTCGACCGGCTCATCGCCTACCTGCGCGCCACGCTCACGGCCTCGCGCGCGCCCTCGCACCCGCTCTCGGCCGAGTTCGAGCGCCTGGCGGACTACCTGGCGCTCATGGGCATGCGCATGGGCGAGCGGCTGAGCGTGCAACTGGAACTGCCCGAGGCGCTGCGCGCGCTGCCCGTGCCGCCGCTGCTGCTGCAGCCGCTGGTGGAGAACGCCATCCGCCACGGCCTTGAACCCCAGGTAGGCGCGGGGCGGCTGGAGGTGCGGGCGCGGCGCGAGGACGAGTCGCTGCTGCTGAGCGTGCGCGATACCGGCGTGGGACTGGCCGAGGCCGCCCCGGCCACGAGCGGCACGGGCTTCGGCCTGCAGCAGGTGCGCGAGCGGCTGCACACGCTCTTCGGCGAGCGGGCGTCGCTCAAGGTCGAGCCGGCGGATGACGCAGAAGGCGGCACGCTGGCGCTGATCCGCCTGCCCTGGCCGCAGCCGGCAGCGGCCGCGGACAACGACACAGGAAGGAACAGCCATGGCTGCTGAGACGGGCGGTGCGGCGGCGGCGAGCGCGCTGATCGCGGAGGACGAGCCGCTGCTGGCGCAGGCGC
The DNA here is from genome assembly GCF_937926365.1 of uncultured Azohydromonas sp. GTDB lineage: Bacteria > Pseudomonadota > Gammaproteobacteria > Burkholderiales > Burkholderiaceae_C > Azohydromonas. Next base: position 14,920 of record NZ_CALAOH010000243.1, read on the forward strand.
TGCAGGCGGCGCTGCGGCGCGAGTGGCCTGAGCTGCAGGTGCTGGCCAGCGTGGGCGACGGCGTGCAGGCGCTCAGCAAGACGCTGGCGCTGCGGCCGGCGCTGTGCTTCCTGGACATCCGCATGCCCGGCCTTTCGGGCCTGGAGGTGGCGCAGGCGCTGGCCGAGGACTGGCCGGCGCAGGAGGTGCCCTTCCCGCTGCTGGTGTTCGTCACCGCGCACGACCACTACGCGCTGCGGGCCTTCGAGCACGCGGCGGTGGACTACTTGCTGAAACCCGTGGAGCCGGCGCGGCTGGCGCGCTGCGTGCAGCGCTTGCGCCGGACGCTGGCGGCGCGCCAGGCCGCCCCGGCGACGCAGGCACCGGCGCTGGAGCACACGCTGGCGCAGTTGCGCGGCCTGCTGGCGCAGTCCGGCGGCCCGGCGGCGGCATCCGCCCGGCCGCCGCCCCGGCTGCAGGTGATCCAGGCCGGCGCCGGCAGCGCGGTGCATTTCGTGCCGGTGGAAGACGTGCTGTATTTCGAGGCGGCGGACAAGTACGTGCGCGTGGTCACGGCCGAGGCGGAGCATTTGATCCGCATGCCGCTGAAGGACTTGTTGCCGCAGCTGGACCCGGAGCGCTTCTGGCAAATCCACCGCGGCACCATCGTGCAGGCGCGCTGCATCCGCACTGCCGTGCGCGATGAATCAGGCAAGGTGCGGCTGACGCTGCGCGGGCGACCGGAGAAATTGACGGCCAGCCGGCTGTATGCGCATTTGTTCAGGGCGTTTTAAAGGGGGCCGAAGCCCCCTTTGTGTTTCACCCCCCGCTGTATTCGCCCACCCAGTCCGCATAGGGCCCGTGCACCCGCTCCAGCGCCAGCGCATAAATGGCGGGCAGCGTGTACGGGTGCAGCTCGCGGATGGCCTCCTCCACCGCCGCGTAGCGCGAGGCCACGGTCTTGAGCATCAGGCGGTACTCGCCTTCCTGCTGCAGCTTGTTTTCCCACATGTAGACGCTCTCGATCTGCGAGATCTGCGCACAGGCCACGAGGCGACGCTCCACCAGTGCGCGCGACAGGCGGTGCGCGTCATCGGCAGTGGCCACGGTGGTGATGACAACGATCGGCTTCATCTGCAGCTCCTCTCTCTCCACGTGAAAAACGGACCAGGGAAGACGGAAGGGGAAAGCGGTTCCAGGGCGTCAGCGCGGCGCCGTGGTGGCGGGCGTCGCGGGCGAGGGCTCCGTCGGCGACGGCACGGGCGTGGACGCCGGCTCCGAGGCGGGCGGCGCCACCGGCGAGGCCGGAGGCACCGCCGCCGTGCCGGCCAGCACCGGCACCGTCAGGCGCTGCGCCGCGCCTACGCCGGCCAGGTCGCCCGCGGCCTTCAGGTCGCCGGCGATCACGCCGCGCAGCGCTTCGGGCGCCCAGTACTTCTGCGCGAAGGCCTGCACCTGCTGCGGCGTCACGGCGGTGATCTCCTCCACGAAGCCGCGCAGCTCGGCCAGCGGCCGGTCCTGCGCCACCTGGCCGGAGATGGTCGCCGCCAGCCCGCCCACGGTCTCCAGCCGGCGCGAGAAGGCGCCGGTGAGCGTGGCCTTGCGCGCCTCCAGTTCGTCCGCGCCCGGGGGCGCGCCGCGCAGCCGCTCCACTTCCTCGCGCATGACCTGCAGCACCTGGCCGGCGGTGCTGTTCTGCGTCTGCGCGCTGGCGCTCCACATGCCGCCGCCGGGATGGGCCTCGGCCTCGCTGTGCGCGCCGTAGCTCAGCCCGCGCTTGATGCGCACCTCCTGGTTCAGCCGCGCCGAGTAGCCGCCGCCCAGCAGCACGTTGGCGCTCTGGCCGATGCGGCGCGTGATGCGGTCCTCCTTGTCCAGCGCGACGAAGGGGGCCACCACCATCACGCTGCTCTGGCCGGCGCCGGGCATGTCCACCAGCACGGCGGCGTCCTGCTGCGGGCTGGGCTGGGCGCTGACCAGCGGCGGCAGCGGCGTGTCCGGCGCGCGCCAGTCGCCGAAGTGGCGCCGGGCGAGCTGCAGCGCCTGCGCCTCGGTCACGTCGCCGGCCAGCACCAGGGCCGCCTGGTCGGGGCGGAACTGCGCGGCGTGGAAGCGCTTGATGTCGGCCACGGAAATCTTCTGCAGCGAGGCCGGCGTGACGGAGACGCCATAAGGCGAGTCGCCCCAGTAGGCGCGGCGCGCGGCGATGGCGGCCACGGTGCCGGGGCTCGACAGCGCCACGCGCAGCGAGTCCAGCGACTGCGTGCGCGCGCGCTCCAGCTCGTCGGACGCCAGCGTGGGGCGGCGCGCCACGTCGGCAATGAGCGACAGCGCCGCGTCGAGCTTGGGCGTGGTGACGGTCATGGAGACGGTGGTGGAGCGCCAGCTGCTGCCCGTGTCCAGCGAGCCGCCCAGCGCCTCGGCCTGCTGCGCCAGCGTGGTGGCGTCCACCGCGCGGCCGCCGCGCGTGGCGCCCTTGGACAGCAGCGTGGCGGCCATGGAGGACAGCCCGGCCAGGCCCGGCGGGTCGGTCTCGGGGCCGGCGCGCACCAGCAGCCGCGCGCTCACCAGCGGAATGTCGCTGCGCGGCGCCACGATCACGCGCAGCCCGTTGGGCAGGCGCTGCTCGGGCATGGGCGGCAACACCGCCGGGCGCGGCGGCTGCGGTTCGGGCGGGGCGTCCACGCCGGGGGTGGCGGCGCGCGCGGCCAGCGCGGCCAGCAGCAGGGCCAGGGGGAGGAGCCGGGGTGCCTTCATCAAGACTTCTTCTCCGTGTAGTCGAGCGTCACGCGCGGACGCTCCAGGACGTAGCTCTTGAGCACGCGCTGCACGTCGGCGGCGCGCACGGCCTGCAGCTCGGCCAGCTCGCGGTCGGCGGCGCGCGGGTCGCCGCGCTGGATCACGGCCCAGCCCACGCTCTGCGCGCGGCCGTGCGGGGTCTGGCGGCTGGCCAGCTCGCCGGTGAGCACCTGCGTGCGCACCTTCTCCAGCTCGGCGTCGGGAATGCGGCGCGTGGCCAGGCGCTCGATCTCGCGCAGCAGCGCCTGCTCCAGCTGTGCCGTGGAGCGCCCGCCCGCGGCGATGGCGAAGGCCATCAGCAGCCCGGCATCGGCGTTGAGGTCGGTGCTGAAGCCGGCGGCCTGCGCCGACTGCTCGCGGTACACCAGCGCCTCGTTCAGCCGCGAGGACTCGCCGGCCGACAGCAGCGCCGAGGCCACGTTCAGCGCCGCGGCGTCCTGGCTGTCGGCGCGCGGGCCCTGCCAGATCAGCGCCACCGCCGGCAGCGGCACGTTGGGGCCGAAGACCTGGGCACGGCGGCTCTCGGTGCGCCGGGGCTCCTTCACCGTCACGCGCGGGACAGGGCGGTCGGGCTTGGCGACGCGGCTGAAGTAGCGGTCCACCCAGGCGTCGAGCTGCTTCGGATCGAAATCGCCCGAGACGATGAGCGTCGCGTTGTCGGGGCGGTAGTAGGTGGCGTGGAAGCTGCGGACGTCTTCCAGCGTCGCGGCGTTGAGGTCCTCGATGCTGCCGATGACGGGCCGCTTGTAAGGGTGCTCGATGTAGCCCTGCGGCGGGATGGCGTTGAAGAGGCGGCCGTAGGGGCTGGCGAGCACGCGCTGGCGGTATTCCTCCTGCACCACGGCGCGCTCGCTGTCGAAGTTGGCCTGGTCCACCACCAGGTTGCCCATGCGCTCGGCCTCGGCCCACAGGATGCGCTCCAGGTGGTTCGACGGCACGGTGCTGTGGTAGGCCGTGACGTCCTCGGCGGTGAAGGCGTTGTTGTTGCCACCCACGTCCTCGGTGAGGCGGTCGAAGGTGTGCGAGCCCATGTGGCGCGAGCCCTTGAACATCATGTGCTCGAAGAGGTGGGCGAAGCCCGAGCGCCCGGGCGGGTCGTCCTTGCCGCCCACGCGGTACCAGACCTGCACGCTGACGGTGGAGGTGTTGCGGGCCGGCAGCGCCAGCACCTGCAGCCCGTTGGCCAGCCGGCGTTCGTGCAGCGGCAGCGGCGGCACGCGGATGGGTTGCGGCGGCGCGGCGGCCCAGGCCGGCAGCGTGGCCAGGGCCGTCAGGGCAAACAGGCAATCGCGGCGATGGGGCATCGGCGGCTCTCCTTTCGAGTTCTGGTGCGAGCAGTGCCCGGCCATCCTAGCCCGGCGCCTGGGCACAATGCCCCGATCCGGCCGAAGCCCGCGCGCGCCGCAACGGCCACGCAGCGCGTCCCGTTCCGCACTACTCCACCGCGATGCAGCTCTACTACCACCCCGGCAACGCCAGCATGGCGCCGCACCTGCTGCTGCAGGAGATCGGCGCGCCCTTCGAACTGAAGTTCGTGGACCGCGAGCGCGGCGAGCACCAGTCGCCGGCCTACCTGAAGCTCAATCCCCACGGCCGCATCCCGGTGCTGGTCGATGGCGAGCTGGTCCTCTACGAGGCCGCCGCCATCTGCCTGCACCTGGCGGACCGCTTCCCCGGGGCACGCCTGGCGCCGCCCGTGGGCAGCACCGAGCGCGCGCGCCTCTACCAGTGGGTGCTGTGGCTGAGCAACACGCTGCAAGCCATGCTGATGCACTGGTTCTACCCGGAGCGCATGGTGGACAGCGGCGACGCCGCCGCCGCGGCGCAGGTGCGCGCGCAGGCCGAGGAGCAGATCGCCGGCATGCTGCAGCGGCTGGACGAGCAGGTGGCGGCTTCCGGCGGCGCGTGGCTGCTGGGCACCGACTTCACGGTCGCCGATGCCTACGCGCTGATGCTGTGCCGCTGGACGCGCAACTTCGACCGCCCGGCGCGCGAGTACCCGCACTTGGGACCGTACCTGCAGCGGCTGCTGGCACGGCCCGCGGTGCAGCAGATGTTCGAGGCGGAGGGGCTGCAGGCGCCGCTGGTGTGAGAGCGCCAAAGACGGCTGCGCCCCAAAAAGCAAACGGGCCCTGAACGGGCCCGAGTCGCTTCATCGCAATGGCCGCCCTCACGCGGCCGGCATCGGCTTCCTCAGCCGACGTAGTGCCGCTCGTAGCGGTCGGCGGCGCACATCAGCTCGCTCGACAGGCGCGGGTCTTCATGGCGCAGGGCATGGGCCAGGGCGCGGACGTCGGCCACTTCCTGCTCGAAGGAACGCGGTGCCGGCGCGAACATCACGCGCAGGCCGTTCCAGATGCGGGTGAAGACCTCGGCCGCGACCACGGCGCCGCGCGGCGCAGTGCGACGAAAGGCGGAAACAGTGATGGCAGTCATGGTGGTCCCTCTTCAGAAAACATCGAACTCTTCGATGGACCGAATACTAGGGTTTCCACCTAATTTACACAATTGAAGAGTAGGCAAGCCTGCTATAAACGAACCGCATAACACAATCGATCATGAACTTCCGCACGCTGGACCTGAACCTGCTGCGCGTCTTCGACGCCGTGATGGCCGAGGGCAGCCTCACCCGCGCCGCAACGGCGCTGGCGATGACGCAACCAGCGCTGAGCCATGCGCTCAAGCGGCTGCACCAGGCGGTGGGCGAAGAGCTGTTTACGCGCGGCGCGCGCGGCATGCAGCCCACGCCGCACGCGCAGGCGCTGTGGCCGCAGGTGCGCGCGGCGCTGGCCTCGCTGCGCCAGGCGCTGGCGCCGGAGGAGTTCGATCCGCGCTCGGACCCGGTGAACTTCCGCGTCGCGCTGGCCGACGCCACCGCGGCGCTGTTGGCGCCGGCGCTGGTGGAGAGCATCGAGCGCGAGCACGCGTTGGCGAACCTGCGCTTCGTGCCGCTGACCACGCGCGACCCGCGCCCGCTGGTGGAGCGCGCCGAGGTGGACCTGGCCATCGGCCACTTCCCGTGGGTGATGGCGGCGCTGCAGGCGCAGGGGCCGGAGGCCATCCTGCGCCACGCGCGGCTGTACGAGACCGACTACGTGTGCGTGATGCGCCGCGGCCACCCGCTGGCGCAGCAGCCGCTGACGCTGGAGTCCTTCTGCGAGGCGCACCACCTGCTCGTGAGCTTCTCGGGCCGTCCGCACGGGCTGGTGGACGAGGCGCTGGCGGCGCAGGGGCTGCAGCGGCGCATCGTGCTGACGGTGAACCAGTTCTTCACCGCCGGGCTGGTGGTCACACGCTCGGACCTGCTGACGGTGCTGCCGCGCCACTTCCTGCCCGCCACCGGCTACCAGGAGGAGCTGGCGGTGCAGCCCCTGCCGCTGGCGCTGGCCAGCGTGCAGGTGGAGATGCTGTGGCACGTGCGCCAGGACGCCGACCCGGCGCAGCGCTGGCTGCGCCAGCGGCTGCTGGAGGCGGTGGGGGAGTAGCCGTCAGGCCAGCACCGCCGCCATCGCGTCCGCCACGGCCTGCACGTTGCCGGTGTTGAGGCCGGCCACGCACATGCGGCCCGAGCGCACCAGATAGACGGCGTGCTCCTCGCGCAGGCGGTCCACCTGCTCCGCGCTCAGGCCGGTGTAGCTGAACATGCCGCGCTGGGTCAGGAAGTAGTCGAAGTTGCGCCCCGGCAGCTTGGCGGCGAGCACGCCGTGCAGGCTGCGGCGCATGGCGGCGATGCGCTCGCGCATCTGTGCCACCTCGGACTCCCACAGCGCGCGCAACTGCGCGTCGCCCAGCACCCTGGCCACCACCAGGCCGGCGTGGATGGGCGGGCTGGAGTAGTTGCGGCGCACCGTGGCCTTGAGCTGGCCGAGCACCAGATCGGCCTCGGCCGCGTCGGCGCACACCACCGACAGCGCACCGGCGCGCTCGCCGTAGAGGCTCATGCTCTTGGAGAAGGAATTCGCCACGAAGAAACGCAGCCCCGCGTCGGCCAGCGCGCGGATGGCGAAGGCGTCCTCCTCGATGCCGTCGCCGTAGCCCTGATAGGCCAGATCCAGGTAGGGCAGCAGCCGGCCTTCCTTCAGGATCGGGATGAGCCGCAGCCACTGCTCGCGCGTGAGGTCCACGCCGGTGGGGTTGTGGCAGCAGGCGTGCAGCAGCACCACCGAGCCCGCGGGCACTTGGCGCAGCGCGGCGCACATGGCGTCGAACTTCAGCCCGCCGGTGGCGGCGTCGTAGTACGGGTAGGTCTGCACCGGCAGCCCGGCGCCTTCGAACATGGCGCGGTGGTTGTCCCAGGTGGGGTCGCTGACCCACACGCCCACGTCGGGGAACCAGCGCTTGAGGAAGTCGGCGCCGACCTTCAGGCCGCCGCTGGAGCCCACGGTCTGCAGCGTGGCGATGCGGCCACTGGAGACGGCCTCGTGGCCGGCGCCGAAGAGCAGCTTCTGCACCTCGGCGCGGCAGGCCGCGGAGCCCTCGATGGGCAGGTAGGACTTGGGCGCGCTTTGCTCCAGCAGCTGGGCTTCGGCGCGGCGCACGCTCTCCAGCACCGGAATGCGGCCGGCATCGTCGAAGTAGATGCCGATGGAGAGGTTGACCTTGTGGGGGCGGGGATCGGTCTGGAACTGCTCGTTGAGGCCCAGGATGGGATCGCCCGCGTAGGGCTCGAGGTGCTGGAACATGGGGCTGACTCCGAAGAACCCGGGATGATAGGCCGGCCCCGCGGCCCCCGCCCCGCGCGGACTCAACCGGCGCGCAGCGCCTTTTCGATGTCCGTTTCCAGCTTCTCGGGCGGCTCGGTGGGCGCGTAGCGGCGCACGCTGCGGCCGTCGCGCCCGACCAGGAACTTGGTGAAGTTCCACTTGATGGCCTTGCTGCCCAGCAGCCCCGGCGCCTGCGCGCACAGCCACTTGTAGAGCGGGTGCGCGTGCGCGCCGTTGACCTCGACCTTGCCCATGAGCGGGAAGCTCACGCCGTATCTCGTGCTGCAGAAGTCCAGGATCTGCTCGCCGGTGCCGGGCTCCTGGCCGCCGAACTGGTTGCAGGGAAAGCCCAGCACCACCAGGCCACGCGCGCGGTAGCGTTCCCACAGCGCCTCCAGCCCGGCCAGCTGCGGCGTGAAGCCGCAGCGGCTGGCGGTGTTGACGATCAGCAGCACCCGGTCGTGGTATTCCATCAGGGGCAGCGGCCGGCCATCGATGGTGTGGGCCTCGAAGTTGTAGACGGTGGTCGCGTCGTTCATGGCGTCGGGCTTCTTGGTGGCCTGGGAGCGGGCATCGTAGCGCCGGCCTCCCGCGCGAAAACCGTCCCTCAGTGCGCCGGCTTGCCCGGGCGCCGCGCCGCCAGCACCACGGCCGTGACGATGAGCGCGCCGCCGGCCAGCAGCCGCCAGCTGAACTCGTCCGCGCCCAGCGCGAAGGCCGAGACCGAGGCGAACAGCAGCTCGCTGAGCATGACCATCGCCGTCACGTTGGCCGGCAGCCGCGAGGCGCCGTACTGCAGCGCCAGGTTGCTGGCGATGAAGCACAGGCTGAAGGCCACGGCGGCCAGGCCCCAGGCCGGCGTGGGCAGTGCGGGCGGCGCCACGGCGCCGGCGGCGGTGAGCAGCGCCGCCAGCCCACCGGCCACCACCGCGCCGCCCAGGAACATGGCCAGGCCGCGCGCGGCCGCGGGCTGGTGTGCCTCGCGGCGCAGCATCACGTTGTTGAGGGCGAAGCAGAAGCCGCCCACCACGCCCAGCCCCTCCGCGAGGTTGCGCGGCAGCGGCAGGCCGCCCTGCTGCGGCCACAGCACGACGGCTGCGCCGGACAGCGCCAGCACCATGCGCAACCCCGCGGCGGTGTCCAGGCGCTCGCGCAGCAGCACCCGCGCCAGCAGCAGCGCCCACAACGGCATCAGGTAGAACAGCAGCACCACCCGCACCACGTCGCCGATGGCCACGCCCCAGTTGAAGGCGGCATTGGTGCTGCCCGAGGCCAGCACCAGCACCCACAGCACCGGCGTGCGCAGCAGGTGCATGAGCGCGCGCGGCTGCGCCGCGGCGATGAGCAGCACCGCCAGCGTGTAGATCAGCGCCGTGGTCCACAGCGGATGCAGGCCCTGCGCCTGGAACTGGCGGAAAGGCCACCAGGACACGCCCCAGACGAAGGCGTTGAAGGTCAGGGCCAGGGCGGGGAGGACGGCGGGCGAGGTCAATGCCGGTCGCTGCGCGCGATGGCCAGCAGCCGCTCGACCTCGTCGCGGTGGCGCACGCAGTTGCGTTGGTGCCAGCGGCCGATCAGCGCCATGGTGCCGGCCACGACGATGCCGAAGATCGTGATGGCGCCGAAGGCCGACAGGCCCAGCTTGGTCATGCCGGTGTAGAAGGCGCCCAGGCCCAGGATGCAGGCCTGCTCGTTGAAGTTCTGCACCGCGATGGACCGGCCCGCGCCCATGAGGTTGTGGCCGCGGTGCTGCAGCAGCGCGTTCATCGGCACCACCAGGTAGCCGCCGATGCCGCCCAGCAGCACCAGGAAGGGCGCGGCGATCCACACGTCGGTGATGAAGTTCATGCCGATCACCAGCAGCCCCATCATCACGCCCAGCGGGATGACGCCGGTGGCGCGCTCCAGCCGCATTGCCAGCGAGGCCACGATGGCGCCCACCGCCGTGCCGATGGCCACCACGCCCACCAGCGAGGAGGCCTGCGTGGTGCCATAGCCCAGCGCCGCGGCGGCCCAGGCCAGCACGATGTAGCGCAGGTTGCCCGAGACGCCCCAGAACAGCGTGGTGGTGGCCAGCGAGATCTGGCCCAGCTTGTCGGCCCACAGCCGCGCGTTGCAGTGCGAGAAGTCGCGCACCAGCCCGGCGGGGCCGAGCTCCAGCGGCTGCAGCGGCGCCTCGGTGCGCGGGATGCGCAGGTTGAACAGCGCTGCGACGGCGTACAGCAACACCATGGAAGCGATGGCGGCCTCGGCCGGCGTGTCCACGCCGGTGTCGATCAGCGGCAGGTCGAAGCCCAGCAGCACCGAGCCGAACCGGGCGCCGACGAGCTGCCCGCCCAGCAGCACGCCCAGGATGATGGAGCCGATGGTCAGGCCCTCGATCCAGCCGTTGGCCTTGACCAGCTGCGACGGTGGCAGCAGCTCGGTGAGGATGCCGTACTTGGCCGGCGAGTACGCCGCCGCGCCCAGCCCGACGATGGCGTAGGCCGCCAGCGGGTGGGTGCCGAACAGCATCATCAGGCAGCCCAGGACCTTGATGCTGTTGGCAACGAACATCACCTTGCCCTTGGGCACCGCGTCGGCGAAGGCGCCCACGAAGGGCGCCAGCACCACGTAGAACAGCGCGAACATCGGCACCAGTGCCGCGCGCTGCCATTCCGCGGCCCCCGAGGTCTTGAGCAGTTCGACCGCCGCGACGAACAGCGCGTTGTCAGCCAGCGAGCTGAAGAACTGCGCTGACATGATTGTGTAGAAGCCTTTTTTCATGCGCAGCGGGCGGAGGGCACGCGCCGCTCCCGGGGGAGGCGCCTGCGCCAGGAAATGCAGGTGGGGGGTAGCCTGAAGCCAAAGCGCGGGGTTATAGCACGCGGCTTTTTGGCCTCCCGCATGGTGAAAGCGGGCCAGGACCCAAAGGCAGAATTGCTGCTCACTTCCGCCTTCGCCGCCGTGCCATGCCGCGCCCGATCCAAGCCCTCATCCACACCGACGCCCTCACCCACAACCTGGCGCGCGCCCGCGACGCCGCGCCCGACGCGCGGGTGTGGGCGGTGGTCAAGGCCAACGCCTACGGGCATGGCATCGAGCGCGTGTTCCAGGCCCTGCGCGGCGCCGACGGCTTCGCGCTGCTGGACCTGGACGAGGCGCGGCGGCTGCGCGAGCTCGACTGGCGAGGGCCGATCCTGCTGCTCGAAGGCTGCTTCGAGCCGCGCGACCTGGAACTGTGCTCGCGCCTGGACCTGTGGCACGTGATCCACCGCGAGGCGCAGATCGACTGGCTGGCGGCGCACAAGACGCAGCAGCCGCACCGCGTGTTCCTCAAGCTCAACAGCGGCATGAACCGCCTGGGCTTCCGGCCCCAGGCCTTCAGGAGCGCCTGGGCACGGCTGAACGCGCTGCCACAGGTGGACGAGATCTCCTTCGTCACCCACTTCGCCGATGCCGATGGCCCGCGCGGCGTGGAGCCGCAGGTGCAGCGCTTCGTGGAGGCCACGGCGGACCTGCCCGGCGAGCGCTCCCTGAGCAACAGCGCCGCGACGCTGCGCCTGGCCGGCGCCGATGCGCGCGTGCGCGCCGACTGGGTGCGCCCGGGGATCATGGTCTACGGCAGCGCGCCGGACTTCCCCGAGAACGACATCGCCCACTGGGGCCTGCAGCCCACCATGACGCTGCGCTCGCAGCTCATCGCCGTGCAGCAGTTGCAGCCGGGCGAGACGGTGGGCTACGGCAGCACCTTCACGGCCGAGCAGCCCATGCGCATCGGGGTCGTGGCCTGCGGCTATGCCGACGGCTACCCGCGCCACGCCGGCACGGGCACGCCGGTGCTGGTGGAAGGCGTGCGCACGCGCACCATCGGGCGCGTGTCGATGGACATGCTGGCGGTGGACCTGTCGCCCGTGCCCGCGGCGCAGCCCGGCGCGGAAGTGACGCTGTGGGGGCGTGGGCCGCGCGGCACGGTGCTGCCGATCGACGAGGTGGCCCAGGCCGCCGGCACGCTGGGCTACGAGCTGATGTGCGCGCTGGCCCAGCGCGTGCCGGTGCTCACGGTTTGAAGCCATGAAGCCCAGCCTCCGCGTCCAGCCGCACGAGGTGCACTGCACCGCGGTGCGTGCGCAGGGTGCGGGCGGGCAGAACGTCAACAAGGTTTCCACGGCCATCCACCTGCGCTACGACATTCACGCCAGTTCCCTGCCCGAGGACGTCAAGCAGCGGCTGCTGGCGCTGGGCGACGCGCGCATCACGCGCGAGGGCGTGGTGGTGATCAAGGCGCAGGAGCACCGCAGCCAGGAGATGAACCGCGCCGATGCACTGGCGCGGCTGCAGGCGCTGGTGGACAGCGTGGCCGAGGCGCCCAAAACGCGCCGCGCCACCCAGCCCACCCGGGCCTCGCAGCGCCGCCGCGTGGAGGCCAAGGCGCGCCACGGTGCGGTCAAGGCGCTGCGCGGGCGCGTGGACTTCTGAACCGATCCCGGTTTCTCCACGGAAGGAGGTGACCCATGTCCAGGACCAGGAACAAAGCCAAGGCCAAGGCCGGGCACGACCGGCGCAAGGACGACGCGCCGCGGCCCGAGCAGGTGGCCGCCGTGCGCCGCCTGCTCGAATACGGCCACGTGGCGCAGGCGCGGCAGCAGTGCGCCGCGCTGCGCCGCAGCCACCCTGGCTTCAAGCCGCTGTACGGGCTGGCCTGCGAGATCGAGGAGATCGCCGGCGAGCCGATGCTCGCCGCGGCCCGCGCCTGGGAGTGGCACCACGCCGCGCCGCGCAGCGACCTGGCGCTGGAGGCGCTGGCCGACAACGCGGACGAAGCCGGGCTGGCGGCCATCGCGGCCCTGGCCGCGTGGCGGCTGCAAGGGCTGGAGGAGGACGGCCCCAGGCCCGCGTCTCCGCAAGCGTCCATCGACACGCCGCTGGGCCCGCTGAGCTTCGAACAGGCGCTGGCGATGGACCTGGGGCGCATGCACATGAGCGACGACCGCTTCGAAGCGGCCATCGAGGTGCTGCGCGGGGTGGACCACCCCAGCGCCCGCAACAACCAGGCGCTGGCGCTGTTCCACTGCGGCGACGTGCGCGGCGCGCGGGCCATGGCCGAGGCGGCCTGGCAGGCGAACCATGACAACCTGTTCGCGCTGGAGCGCAGCCTGCGCTGGCGCTGCTGGCTCGAAGGCATGGCGCCGTGCCGAGGCTTCGCCGCCACGCTGCGCGCGAGCCGGCCGCGCCGCAGCGACGACGCCATCGCGCGCGTGTCGGCGCTGCGCTTCCTTGGCGACGAAGAGGGCGCCCGCGCCGCCTGGGAGGACAGCGCGGACCAGTCTTTCTGGGACGACGCCTCGGCCGAGCAGGAAGACATGTTCGAGGCGCTGCGCGATCCGGAAGAGGAGTTCCCTGGCGAAGACACGCTGTGGCTGCCACGCAGCTGGACGCGCACGCTCGGCCGCATTGCCGCGGTCACGACGCCGGGCTCGCAAGCCGCCACGCAGGCGAAGCTGGAGGCCCAGTTCGACGCGCTCGACACCCATACGGACTACCTGGTGCGCGCCTGCGAGATCGCCGACCGCGGCACGCGGCTGACGACGCTGTCCGTGCTCGAACGGCGCGCGGAGTGCGGCGACGCTGCTGCGCGCCAGGCCCTGCCCGGGTTGCTGGTCAGCCTGGGCGGGCCGGACAGGGACCGCACCCGGCTGCTGCAATGGCTCGACGAGCATGGGCTGCACGACCCGGCCACGCCGGTGCCGATGCGCGCCGGAGATGCCGTGCGGGAAGTGCGCTCGGTGGGCCTGAAGATCACCACCGAGCCGCGCCCCACCACCCTGTCCAAGGCAGGCCTGGCGCTGGCCGAGCGCATGAACGAGGCCGGCCGGCGCGGCGACCTGGCCGAGGCGCGCAGGCTGGGCCGGCAACTGCTGGAGCTGCATCCCGACCATCCGATGGCGCTGAGCAACTTCGCCGGCATCCTGCAGGCCCAGGGCGATCCCCTCGACGAGGTGATGCGGCTGTACCGCGAGGCCCTCGCACGGGATCCCGACTACCTCTTCGCCCGCTGCGGGCTGGCGTACGGCCTGGTGCAGGAAGGCCGGCTGGACGAGGCGCGCCAGCTGCTCGACGGCCTGATCGATCGCGGCGAGCTGCACCTCAGCGAGTTCCGCACCCTGTCGATGGCGCAGCGCGCCATTGCGCAGGCCTCGGGCGAGCACGCCACCGTGCGCGCCATCGACCAGGTGCTGCGCGACCTGGAGCGGCAGTTCGGCTGAGCCGTCCCCGCGACCGCCGCGAGGACGGCGCCGGCCATTCGGCGGCTACTGCGGCAGCGGCGCCAGCGTGCAGCCGTCGGGCTGGTTGTTGCACGGGCGCGAGCCCGAGGGCGCCAGCCAGCCCGCGCGCGTCATGGTGTCGGCCACCAGGCGCGCCAGCAGCTGGTAGCCGTAGGGGGTGAGGTGCACCTCGTCGGCGAACCAGTACCTGGATACGTCGGCAGCCACCACCGTCGTCGTGTTGCAGAACAGCGAGTTGCGACGCTGGTCGGACAGCGCACAGGCCGGCTGCGTGGTGTTGCTCAGGCCGTATTTCTCCGGGGCCAGCGCCTGCAGTTCGCTGGCGGTGTACGCGTCCACTGCCAGCACGCGCGGCTCGTTGGCAAAAGCCTGCAGCAGCGGCAGGTTGAAGGCCAGGGCCAGTTGCGAGAGGGCGGCGCGCTTGTCCGCAGGCAACTGCGTCGCCGAGGGCGTGACGCCGATGTCGGGCAGCAGCACCACCAGCACACGCTGCGCACCCTTGGCCAGCACCTGGCTCTGGATCAGGCCCGCCAGTTGTGTACTGGCCAGCGACAGCGCCGCGGCGGCCTGCTGGCCCAGCGCGGCAATCTCGGCGTCGCTCGCTCCGCGCGCAATCGCGTCCGTCAACGGCGCAAGCTGTACCAGCGCATCGTTGCCGCCGGCCATCACCGTGACCAGGTCGCCAGCGGCGAAGCCGCCACCCGACGCCGCGAGATGGCGCTCGATCTGTACGGCCACGGGCTCGGTCAGCGCGCCCAGGTTGCCGCGGGCGTCCCCCAGGGCCAGGGTCGCGGCATGGCCCGGCCCGATGGGGTCGGTGACCCGCGCGCCGCCCTGGGCGTAGTTGGTGCAGTCGGGGTGGTCCACCACCGCCTCGGCCAGGAAAGGCAGTAGCCCCGTGGCAGGCGAGTTCAACCCAGTGCGCGCCGCGCAGGGCGCCGGGAGCGCCAGCTCGTGCGCGAGCTGCTCGGTCCAGTTGGTGCCGGCCTTGGGCCGGTTGGCGGAGTAGTCGTTGACGGTGAACTGCCCGCCGCCAAAGACCTGCTGCATGCCCTGCGTGCGGTACGTTCCCACGTCACTGAGGCTGTCGCCGAAGCTCACCATCCGCGTATAGGCCGGCGGCGGCGGCGCGTCGTCGCCACCGCCGCAACCCGCCACCAGCAACGCCACGGCCGCCGCCAGAGCCGCCTTCACCTTGTTGCGCTTCATCCCCATGGACCCTCTCCTGCGGTGTCTGAACGCCAAAGGCGCCAGTGTGGGCACGGGGGAGCCTCTTGCCTGTCGGGCATTTCAGCAGGTGGCGCGCGGGCGCAACAGCGCCCCGCCTTGGCCGCTCGCGGGCGCAGGTTGCGGTGGGCCGGGACAATGGCGCCATGGCACGTGAAAAAAGCATCTACACCTGCAGCGAGTGCGGGGGCACCAGCGCCAAGTGGCTGGGACGCTGCCCGGCCTGCGGGGCCTGGAACACGCTGGTGGAAGGGCCGGCGGAAGGCGGCGCCGGCGCGGGAGGGTCGAGGAACCGCTTCCAGGCGCTGGCCAAGAGCCAGCCGGTGGCGACCCTGAGCGAGATCGAGGCCGCCGACGTGGCGCGCACGCCCACGGCGATCGAGGAACTGGACCGGGTGCTGGGCGGGGGCATCGTCGCCGGCGGCGTGGTGCTCATCGGCGGCGACCCGGGCATCGGCAAGTCCACGCTGCTGCTGCAGGCGGTGGACGCGCTGTCGCAGCAGATGCCGGTGCTCTACGTCACCGGCGAGGAGTCCGGCGCGCAGGTGGCGCTGCGCGCGCGCCGCCTGGGCCTGGAGGGCGCGCGCGTGCGCGTGCTGGCGGAGATCAACCTGGAGAAGATCCTGGCCACCGTCGAGGCCGAGCGCCCAGCCTTCTGCGTCATCGACTCGATCCAGACGCTCTACTCCGAGCAGCTGACCTCGGCGCCGGGCTCGGTGGCGCAGGTGCGCGAGTGCGCCGCGCACCTCACGCGCGCGGCCAAGGGCGGCGGCACCAGCATCGTGCTGGTGGGCCACGTCACCAAGGAAGGCGCGCTGGCCGGCCCGCGCGTGCTGGAGCACATGGTGGACACGGTGCTCTATTTCGAGGGCGACACCCACTCCAGCTTCCGCCTGGTGCGCGCGATCAAGAACCGCTTCGGCGCCGTCAACGAGATCGGCGTGTTCGCGATGACCGAGCGCGGGCTCAAGGGCGTGGCCAATCCCAGCGCCATCTTCCTGTCCACGCACGGCGAGCCGGTGCCGGGCTCGTGCGTGCTGGTGACGCTGGAGGGCACGCGCCCGCTGCTGGTGGAGGTGCAGGCGCTGGTGGACTCGGGCGGCCCCAGTCCGCGGCGGCTGTCGGTGGGCCTGGAGCGCGACCGCCTGGCGATGCTGCTGGCGGTGCTGCACCGGCACGCGGGCGTGTCGTGCATGGACCAGGACGTGTTCGTCAACGCCGTGGGCGGCGTGCGCATCAGCGAGCCCGCGGCGGACTTGGCGGTGCTGCTGGCCATCCACTCCAGCCTGCGTGGCAAGCCGCTGCCACGCGGCTTCATCGCCTTTGGCGAAGTCGGCCTGGCCGGGGAAGTGCGGCCCGCGCCGCGCGGCCAGGAGCGGTTGAAGGAGGCGGCCAAGCTGGGCTTCAGCGTGGCGGTGGTGCCGCGCGCCAACCTGCCCAAGAAGCCCATCGAAGGGCTGGCCATCCACCCGGTGGAGCGCATCGAAGAGGCGATCCACGTGCTGCGCGAGCTGGACTGAACTGAACAAGACGACAAGGGGATGACATGAACAAGTGGATCGGATGGGCGCTGGCGCTGGCTGTGCTGGCGCTGGGCTTCGTGCAGTACGGCTGGCGCGGTGTGGTACTGGGGCTGACGGTGGTGGTGTTCTGGCTGCTGCTGCAGTTCAACCGCGCCGTGCGCGTGATGCGCAATGCGGGCCAGTCGCCCGTGGGCTACGTGGAGAGCGCCGTGATGCTCAACGCCAAGCTCAAGCCGGGCATGCGCATGCTCGACATCGTGACGCTCACGCGCAGCCTGGGGCAGCGCCTGGAAGGGGCGGCGGACGACGCGCCGGGCGCCGAGCGCTGGCGCTGGGGCGATGCCGGCGGCGCCAGCGTGGAGGTGGAGATGCAGCGCGGGCGCTGCCGGCGCTGGACGCTCGTGCGCGAAGGCGACGTGGCGTAGTACCGGCGCGGCGCGCGCTGGATCAGCGCCGCGTGGCCGGGCGGGAGCGGGGCGCCTCGTAGAATCGAGAGTTTTTCGTCACACCAAATTCCTTCGGAGTCCACGATGTCCATGCACGACCGCGACGGCAAGATCTGGATGGACGGCGAGCTCGTCGACTGGCGCGACGCCAAGATCCATGTCCTGACCCACACGCTGCACTACGGCTGCGGCGCCTTCGAGGGCGTGCGCGCCTACAACACGGTCAACGGCACGGCCATCTTCCGCCTGCGCGAGCACACCGAGCGGCTGTTCAACAGCGCCAAGATCCTGCGCATGAAGATGCCTTTCTCGATCGAGCAGATCGAGGAGGCGCAGCGCGAGGTGGTGCGCGCCAACAACCTGGAGAGCTGCTACCTGCGCCCGCTGGTGTGGATCGGCTCGGAGAAGCTGGGCGTGAGCCCCAAGGGCAACACGATCCACGTGATGATCGCCGCCTGGGCCTGGGGCGCGTACCTGGGCGAGGAAGGCCTCAAGCGCGGCATCCGCGTCAAGACCAGCAGCTACACCCGCCACCACGTCAACATCACGATGACGCAGGCCAAGGCGGTGAGCAACTACAGCAACTCGATCCTGGCCAACATGGAGGCCACGGAAGACGGCTACGACGAGGCGCTGCTGCTGGACTCCGCCGGCTTCGTGAGCGAGGGCGCGGGCGAGAACATCTTCGTGATCAAGAACGGCGTGGTGTACACGCCCGACCTGTCCGCCGGCGCGCTCAACGGCATCACGCGCAACACGATCTTCGCCATCTGCCAGGACCTGGGCCTGAAGCTGGTGGAGAAGCGCATCACGCGCGACGAGGTCTACATCGCCGACGAGGCCTTCTTCACCGGCACCGCCGCCGAAGTGACGCCCATCCGCGAGCTCGACCGCGTGGAGATCGGCCGCGGCTACCGCGGCCCCATCACCGAGAAGATCCAGGCCGCGTTCTTCGACATCGTCAACGGCCGCAACGCCAAGTACGCCGAGTGGCTGACCAAGGTTTGAGTTGAAGGAGACCGTGATGAGTACCGAAGCCAAATCCGTCGTCGAAGTCAGCGCGTCCGAGCTGCAGGGCCCGGGCGTGGTGTTCTGCCCGAACCCGAAGATGGCGCTGTGGAGCAACCACCCGCGCGTCTTCATCGACGTGGCCACCACCGGCGAGGGCTGGTGCCCGTACTGCGGCACGCACTACCGGCTCAAGGCCGGCGAGAAGGTTTCGGCGCACCACTGAAGCCGCGCCGCCTGCCGGCACTCTCCCCGCAAGAAGCCGCCCGCCTGCCGGGCGGCTTTTTTTCGTCCCCGCGGCGCCCGCTTCCGCTCGCGGCGTCGGGGCTTGCGCCGGCGGGGCGGAGATGGCCCCTCCCTACAATCGACGCCAAGGAACATCTGCCATGCCGCGAGACCAGGAATTCATTCTCACTTTGTCCTGCCAGGACCAGCCCGGCATCGTCCATGCCGTCTCCGGGCTGCTGTACCAGGCGGGCTGCAACATCATCGACTCGCAGCAGTTCGGCGACGTGGGCGCGGAAGACGCCACGGGGCTGTTCTTCATGCGGGTGCATTTCGAGGCGCCGCAGCACCTGTCGGACGCCGCGACGCTGGAACGGCTGCTGGGCAACCTGCGCCAGCAGTTCCGCATGGACGCCCGGCTGCATGCGGTGAACGCGCGCCCGCGCGTGCTGCTGATGGTGAGCAAGTTCGGTCACTGCCTCAACGACCTGCTGTTCCGCTGGCGCAGCGGGCAGCTGGCGGTGGACATCCCGGCCATCGTCTCCAACCACCCGGACTTCGCCGAGCTGGCCGCCAGCTACGGCATTCCCTTCCACCACCTGCCGCTGGCCACCGGCTCGGGCGCCGAGGCCAAGCGCGCACAGGAGCGCGAGATCGAAGCGCTGATCGAGCGCGAGCGCATCGACCTGGTGGTGCTGGCGCGCTACATGCAGATCCTCAGCGGCGAGTTCTGCCAGGTGCTGCATGGTCGCGCCATCAACATCCACCACAGCTTCCTGCCCAGCTTCAAGGGCGCGCGGCCCTATGCGCAGGCGCACGCGCGCGGCGTCAAGCTCATCGGCGCGACGGCGCACTACGTCACGGCCGACCTCGACGAGGGCCCGATCATCGAGCAGGACGTCGAGCGGGTGGACCACGCCCTCTCCGCCGAGGACCTCACCGCCGTGGGCCGCGACGTCGAGTGCGTGGTGCTGGCGCGCGCGGTGCGCTGGCATGTCGAGCACCGCGTGCTCATGAACGGGCACAAGACGGTGGTGTTCCGCTGACGCCTGGCGCGAGGAACCGGCCATGGCGCGCCGCCCCAAGTCCGAGACCGCCGCGCTGATGGCCTCGCCCGAGGAGATCGAGATCGAGTTCTACGAGGCGCTGCAGCGCGGCGACCTCGAACGGCTGATGGCGGTGTGGGCGGACGACGACGAGGTGGTGTGCGTCCACCCCGGCGGCCCGCGCGTGGTGGGCCCGGCGGCGGTGCGCGCCACCTTCGAAGCCATTTTCGCCAACGGCCCGGTGCACGTGCGGCCCGAGCAGGTGCGCCGCGTGCAGGGTCCGGGCTGCGCGGTGCACAACCTCCTGGAGCGCGTGGAGGTGCTTACCGACGAGGGGCCCTTGACCGCATGGGTGATGGCCACCAACGTCTACCTGAAGGGGCCCCAGGGGTGGCGCCTGGTGGCGCATCATGCAAGCGGAGGCTCACGCGAAGAGCCTCCCGAGATCTCCGAGGCTCCAACCGTCCTGCACTGACATGGACTACAGCGCACCCTACTGGCTGCCCGGCGGAAACCTGCAGACGATCTGGCCGGCGCTCTTCTCCCGCCGCTTCGAGGGCCCTGCCCCCGACTACCAGCGCGAGCGCTGGCGCACGCCGGACGGCGACTTCATCGACGTGGACTTCCAGCACGGCCCGCCCGGCGCGCCGCTGCTGGTGCTGTTCCACGGGCTGGAAGGCTCCTCGTGCAGCCACTATGCGCAGGCCTTCGCCGCCACCGCGCGCGCGCTGGGCTGGAGCTACGCGGTGCCGCATTTCCGCGGCTGCTCGGGCGAGATCAACCTTGCGCCGCGCGCCTACCACTCGGGCGACCATGCGGAGGTCGGCTGGATCCTGCAGCGCCTGCGCGAGCGCCACGGCCGCAACCTCATGGCGGTGGGCGTGTCGCTGGGCGGCAATGCGCTGCTGCGCTGGGCCGAGGAAAGCGGCGACAGCGCCGCGCGCGTGGTGCAGGCCGTGGCGGCCGTGAGCTCGCCGCTGGACCTCGTGGCCGGCGGCCACCACATCGGTGCGGGTTTCAACCGGCTGGTGTACACGCGCATGTTCCTCAGCACCATGAAGCCCAAGGCGCTGGCCAAGCTGGCGCAGCACCCGGGCCTGTTCGACCGCGAGAAGCTGCTGGCCGCGCGCACGCTCTACGAGTTCGACAACGCCTTCACCGCGCCGGTGCACGGCTTCCGCGACACCGAGGACTACTGGACGCGCGCCTCCTCCAAGCCGCACCTGCACCGCATCCGCGTGCCGGCGCTGGTGCTCAACGCCCGCAACGATCCTTTCATCCCCGCCGCCAGCCTGCCCACGCAGGCGGAAGTCGGCGACTACGTAACGCTGTGGCAGCCGCTGGACGGCGGACACGTGGGCTTTCCGCATGGCGCCTGGCCGGGCCACGTGCTGACGCTGCCCAGTGCCGTGACTCGCTGGCTGCAGTCGCCACGCTGAAACCATCGAGCAACACCATGGACGAGATCGTCAAGGCCGCGCTGCGCAAGTGGCCCGATGTGCCGCATGCCCGCGGCTGGCTGGGACTGGACGCCCGGGGCCACTGGTATCTGCGTGACGAGGCGACGCAGGCCGCCGGCCCCTTTCCGCAGTCCCGGGGCAGCCGCATCGAGCATGAAGGGCTATGCGCCTTCATCGGGCGCAACTACCTGTGTGACGGCGCCGGTGCCTGGTTCTTCCAGAACGGGCCGCAGCGGGTGTACGTGGAGCTCGAAGCTGCGCCGTGGGTGTGGCGGCTGGACGAGGCTTTCAACGTGCAGTCCCACACCGGCGCACCCGCGCAGTGGCGCGGCGCCTGGCTCGATGAGCAGGGCCGGCTGTTCCTCGACACTGACCTCGGCCTGGGTCTGGTGCACAGCCACGACGTGCCCCTGGCGGCGCAGGCGCTGGAGCAAGGGCTGTGGACGCTCAACGGCGAGCTGGGCTTCGAAGAGCTGCCTGCCCGCTTCAACTACCGCCTCAGCCCGCTGGCCATCGTGGACCGGTGGGAAGAGAAGCCCCGTCCGCCACAGCCCCCGCGCGGCTGAGTCGCGCCACAAGCGCGGACACGAAAAAGCCGGCCCGAGGGCCGGCTTTTTCGTGGGATGGCGAAACCTTACTTGGACGCGTTGGCCATGTAGGTCACCACGGCCTTGATGTCGGCATCGGAGGCGGTGGTACCGCCCTTGGGCGGCATGGCGCCCTTGCCCTTGATGGCGCTGGCCGTCAGCGCATCGATGCCTTGTGCCACGCGCGGCGCCCAGGCGGCTTTATCACCCACCTTGGGCGCGCCGGCGATGCCAGCGCCGTGGCAGGTCTGACAGGACTGCGTGTACAGAGCCGGGGCCGCAACGCCGGTCTCGGCCGCGGGAGCGGCGGCAGCAGCCGGTGCAGCGGCAGGGGCCGCATCAGCCGGCGCAGCGGCTGCCGCCGGGGCCTCGGCACCGGCGGGCGCCTTGGGCTCGGCGAAATTGGCACCGCCCTTGTTGGCCATGTAGACCACGGCACGGCCCACTTCCACGTCGCTGAGCGCGCCACCCTGCGGCGGCATGGCGCCCTTACCCTTGAGCGCCGAGGCCAGCAGGGCCTCGTAGCCGCTCTTGATGCGCGGGCCCCAGGCATCTGCGTCGCCGAACTTGGGCGCGCCGGCGGCACCGGTGCCGTGGCAGGCCGCGCACTGGGCCTGGAACACCTGCTCGCCGGTCTTGAGCACACCACCACCCGCGACAGCCAGGCGGAGGTCTACCGTGCCCACAGGCTGAATGCGACGCGCCACGGCCTCCTCGGCCAGGATGTCGGTACCCGCACCAGGCTTCTTGCCGGCGCCGACGTAGGTCACGAGCAGCACGATGCCGAGGATGGGCACGAGGAACGCGAACAGCACGGCCCAGATCAGCTGCTTCGGCGTCTTGATCGGACCTTCGTGCGGCGCTTCGTGGTCAGGAGTGTGGTGGCTGTTGCTGGTCATGGTGGCTGGAGGTCTGCCGGCTGCGGCCGGGAACAAAACGGTCTGCGCCAGAGAGGCGCAAAACCTTGGAATTATATCGATGCACCCCCTCAGGACGGGGATTACCCGGGTGGTGTACCCCGCCGGCAGCCGGCTCGACCGAACCGTGCGGAGTGCCCCGCGAACCCGGACGCCGGGTACGTGCCAGCCGTTATTGCCAGCGCGCGCCGCCCGGCCTTCACGAGCATGGCTACAATGGCGGTTTCGGCGCCTGTAGCTCAATGGATAGAGTACTGCCCTCCGAAGGCAGGGGTTGCTGGTTCGATCCCAGCCAGGCGCGCCAAATCAGCAGACACAGATGCCTTTCACGGCCTGCAATGGGCCCGGGTCTTGGGAAAGGCGTCTGAAAGAGCCCCACAGTTCTTCAGGCCGTGCGTACATGCCGCGGTCCGCAGTACGGCGCGTTCGGTGGTCGGGGTACCGGCCGCTGCCGGGCCGCACAGACGTAGGAGCCGCCGATGCCTCGCATCACGAACCACCTCGCCGGTGCATTGCTGGTGTTCCTGGCAGGCTGTGCCACGAGCCAGGATTCTTCCGTCGCGAACGTGGCACCGCCTGCGCCGCCCGTAAGCCCGCCGGCACCGCAAACCACCCCCGCCACCGTCACCCATGCCGCCGATACGGTGCAGGTGCCCTCTTCCGTGGTGCAGCCGGCCGCGGCCAGGACGAAGGTGCAACGTGGCCGCGCCTCCTGGTATGCGCACCGCTTCCACGGCCGCCGCACCGCCAGCGGCGAGCGCTACAACCGACACGCGCTGACGGCGGCGCACCCCACCCTGCCCATCCCCAGCTATGCGCGGGTGCGCAATCCGGCCAACGGCCGCGAAGTGGTTGTGCGCATCAACGACCGCGGCCCGTTCCACAAGAGACACGTGATCGACCTCAGCTACGCTGCCGCCGTGATGCTGGGCATCGTGCGCGGCCCGAGAGTGGTGGAGATCGAGCATCTCCCTGACGTCGAGCGCCGTGGCAGCCACTGGCCACAGGAGCGCGCAGCGTTGCCTACCAAGCCGCTGCTCACGCTTTCGGCTCGCAACGACAAGGCGTTCTGAACTCCGCGTTCGGGACGCGGCGTTCCGGGGCCTTGTCAGCCCTGTCCCACAAGTCCCGGCGCCGCCGGCTGACAGACGCGCCCCGCCTCCGCCCTTAGCCTGCTTCGCATCCGAACAGTCGATGCAGAGGTGATGCATGAAACGGCTCGGCCCAATGGCGGCGTTGTGGCTGGCGCTGTGCAGCGGCGCGGCCTGGACCCAGCAAGTGCCGGAAGGCCGTAGCGCCCCGCAGGCGTCCGAGGCCGTGAAATACCTCAGCGGCGGCGCCGGCGACGAAGAGCGCTCGCAGCTGATGGCGCAATGGCCGCAGTTCCCGTTACTGATCGTCTTCAGCGCCGACGGCGGCGCCTACGCGGTCCCCGACAGCGTGCGCATCGCCAACGCCCACGGCACATCGCTGCTGGAGGTGCAACAGGCCGGCCCGTTGCTGATGGTGAACCTGCCGCCGGGCGACTACCGGGTGCAAGCCCGCATCGGCGGGACGGTACAGGAACGCAGCCTGCACCTGGGTTCGCAGCCCCAGCGCCTGGACTGGCGCATGTAGGAAAAACCGCGAGCGGCGCGCCCGGTCTGCCAAAAAAAACGCCCGCCCCTTGCGGGGAAGGCGTTTGAAGTCCTCGGAAAGGACGTCGTTGGGATCGGCAGATCGGGCGCGCCGCATGGCGGCCCAAGCAACATCGGCAATTTAGGCAAGCCCTGGCAGGACCATACCCCTGACACAAGGGACAATGCGGCCATGATCCCGCGTTCCGCCCCCGAACTTTCCCCACTGGACGAGCGCGAGCTGGCCGAACTGGAACAGCTGCTCGATGCGCTGCCCGCGCCGCTGGAGCCGCTGGACGTGTCGATGACCGACGGTTACCTGGTCGGCGTGCTGCTTCAACCGCAGACCGTGCCCGCCGCGCAGTGGCTGCGCCACATCACCGACGTCGATGGCCGCGAGGTCCCGCCCAGCGCCTCGCTGCAGCGGCTGCATGCCCTGGTGCGCCGCCGCCACGCCGAGTTGGAGCGCGCCATCGCGCAGCGCCAGTGGTTCGATCCCTGGGTGTGGGAACTGGACGAGGACGCCAGCCCCTCCGAGGCCGTGATGCCCTGGGTGGCCGGCTTTGCCACCGCCATGGAGTTCTTCCCCGCGCTCATGCGCATCGACGGTCCCGCCCTGCTGGAGCCGCTGGCGCAGCTGTTCATGCACCTCGATCCCGAGGACTTGGAAGACGCTGATGAACTGCTGGCCGAGATCGAGACCCTGGAGCCGCCAGCCAACATGGCCGAAGCGGTGGAAATGCTGGTGCGCGCCAGCCTGCTGCTGGCCGACGTCTCGCGCCCGCGCAAGGCCCAGCCGCCCGCGCGCAAGACACCTCGGCGCCCCGGACCACCGCCCGGACGCCGCCCGCCCCCGCGGCGCTGAGCCTGCCTCCCCCCGCGCCCGGGCCGGACGCGGGACGCCCTTCACTGCGCGGCGCCGAAGCAGCGCGCCGCGTGCAACCCTAGTCCCTGCGCCACGCTGGCGAAGCGCTCGCCGCGCACGCTGCGCGCGGCCGGGAAGGCAGCGGCGATGCGGTCGGTCAGCGGCTTCAAGCCCGTGGAGCCGCCGGTGAAATAGAGCGCATCTACTTCGGCCGGCGCCACGCCGGCGCGGCGCACCGTCTCCACGGCCGCGTCGGCGATGCGCTGCAGGTCGGCGTCCAGCGCCTGCAGGGCCTGCGTTTCATCGAGCTCCGAGGCCAGGCCCGGCTCCAGCAGCGACAGGTCGATGCGCGCATGCCCCGAGTGCGCCACGTCGATCTTGGCCCCTTCCGCCAGCGTCCCCAGCGCATGTCCCAGGTGCTGCTGCACCACCTTCATCAGGCGCCGGTGCTGGACCAGATCGGCATAGAAGTCGCGCATGCCGCGCAGTTCCGCCACGCGCGGCGCGGTATAGACGGTATTGATCAGGTGCCAGGTGGCGAGATCGAAATAGACCTTGCTGGGCACTTCGCGCCCCCCGGGACCCTGGCCACGAAAGCCGCAGCTCGGCAGCACCGCCAGCAGTTCGATGCGGCGATCGAAGTCGGTGCCCGCCACGTGCACGCCGTGGCTGGCCAGGATGTCGTCCTGCCGCTGCAGCCGCTCGCCGCGTCCCGGCCCCACGCGCACCAGCGAGAAGTCCGAGGTGCCGCCGCCGATGTCGGCCACCAGCACGAGTTCCTCGCGCTGCGCGCCGCGCTCGTGGTCCAGCGCCGCGGCGATGGGCTCGTACTGGAACTGCAGTTCCTCGAAACCCACCGAGCGCGCCGCCGCTTCCAGCGCGGCCTGCGCTGCGGCGTCGCGCGCGGCGTCCTCATCCACGAAGAACACCGGCCGGCCCAGCACCGCGCGGCGGACCGGGGCGCCCAGCTGGCTTTCCGCCTGCGCCTTGAGCCGGCGCAGGAAGGCGGCGATCACGTCCTGGTACTTCACGCGGTGGCCGGCGCCGATGTCGGTGTCCTGCGTCACCAGCGGCGAGCCCAGCACGCTCTTCATCGAGCGCATGAGCCGGCCGTCGAAGCCGTCCACGTAGGCCGCCAATGCGGCACGCCCGTAGTGCAGTTCGGGCGGGTGCGTCGAGTCCAGGTCCACCGCGTAGAACACGGCCGTGGGCATGGTGGGCTGGCTGCCTTCCAGCGCGACGAGCCGCGTGCCACCGTCGCTGTCGGGCACGGCCACGGCGGAGTTGGAGGTGCCGAAATCGATGGCGCAATAAGTCATGGCACGCACGGCGGCGCACGGGGCGGCCGCGAAAAAAGGGCGGGATTGTAGGCGCGCCCTCTTTTCCCTTCCCGGCAGACCCAGTGCGCGCCCGCTCCAGCCCGGATGCCTCAAGCGGGCGCGCTTACGCAGCCAGCAGCTGCCACGCCACCGCCGCCAGCGCCAGCGCGACCAGGGTGTCGATGCAGCGCCAGGTGCGCGGCTGCGCCAAGCGTGGCGCCAGCACCGCGGCACCCACGCCCAGCGCCGTGAACCACATCAACGAGGCGGTGGCCGCGCCCGCCGCGAAGGCACCGCGCTGCGCGTGCTGCGCGCCCAGCGCGCCGATGAGCAACACCGTGTCCAGCCACACGTGGGGGTTGAGCCAGGTCAGCGCCGCCGTGGTCAGCAGCACGGCGGCCCGGCCCTGCGTCGCGCCGCCCGCGGCCAGGGCGCTGGTGCCGTTCCACGCCCGGCGCGCCGCCTGGGCGCCGAACCACAGCAGGTAGGCGGCGCCGGCCCAGCGCAGTGGCGCCATCAGCGCCGGGGCGGCCTGCAGCACCTGGCCCAGGCCGAACACACCCGCAAACACCAGCAGCGCATCCGACACCGCACACAGCGCCACCACCGGCGCCACGTGCGCGCGCAGCAGGCCCTGGCGCAACACGAAAGCGTTCTGCGCGCCGATGGCGACGATCAGACCCGCCATGGCGGCCCACCCCTGAACGAAAGCGGAGGAAGCATCGGAAAACATGGGCGCGATTGTGTTCAGTCGCCCCCGGTACATGAACAATCTTCAAAACTTGTGCGACTTCATCAGCAGTGCTTATGAAAGACCTGGACACCGCCGCGCTCGACTGCTTGGCGGCCCTGGCGGACGAAGGCAGCTTCGAGCGCGCGGCGCAGCGCCTGGCCGTCACCCAATCGGCGGTGTCGCAGCGACTGCGGGTGCTGGAGGCGCAACTGGGCCGGCCGCTGGTGGTGCGCGCGCGCCCGCTGCGCCTGACGCCGGCCGGGCGTGTGTTGCTGCGGCTGGCGCGCCAGTGGCAAGCCTTGCGCGTGGACGCCTCGGCCGAGCTGGGCCTGCCGCTGCCGCAGCTGAAGGTGCCCATCGCGGTCAACGCCGACAGCCTGGCGACCTGGGTGCTGCCGGCCCTGGACCCGCTGGTGCGGCAGGACCCGTCCCTGGCGCTGGAGCTGGTGGTGGACGACCAGGACTTCACGCACGAGTGGCTGCGCGACGGCTCGGTGCTGGGCTGCGTGAGCGCGCTGAGCGAACCGCTGCGCGGCTGCAGCGTGCGCCCGCTGGGCGTGATGCCCTACAGCGCCGTGGCCAGCCCGGAGTTCGTGCAGCGGCACCTGCCGCAGGGGCTGCACGAAGGCAACTTCGCGCACCTGCCCTTCCTGGTATTCAACCGGAAGGACGCCATGCAGACGCGCTGGGCGGAACTGGCGCTGGGCCTGCGCGCGCCAAGGCTGCTGGAGCGCCACGTGCCGGCCAGCGAGCCCTACATGCGCGCGGCACTGATGGGATGGGGCATCGGCGTGCTGCCGCTGCTGCAGTCGCGCGCGGCGCTGGACAGCGGCAAGCTGCTGGAGCTGCGCCCGGAGCTGCGGGTGCCGGTGGCGCTGTACTGGCACCAGTGGGCGCTGGAGGGCTCGCAGGGCACCCCGCCGCTGCTGGACCGCATCGGCCAGGCGCTGGAGGCGCATGCGCGGCAGGTGCTGGAGCGCTAGGCAAAACGCCTGCAACCGACGCTGCGCGTGTGCACACCGATGTCCTTCAACCTGCCCGGCATACTCCCCCGCATGAAAACCCTAGCCCCCCTCCTCGCCCCGCTGGCCGCCGCGCTGGCGTTCTCTGCCACACCGGCCCTGGCCGGCAAGACCCTTGACGCCATCAAGCAGCGCGACCAGGTCGTGGTCGGCGTGAGTACGGGCGTGGCGGGCTTCTCCGCCGCTGACAGCCAGGGACGATGGAGCGGCTTCGACGTGGACTTCGGCCGTGCCTTCGCCGCCGCGGTGCTGGGCGACGCCAACAAGGTGCGCTGGGTTCCACTGAGCTCGCAGCAGCGCTTCACGGCGCTGCAGTCCGGCGAGGTGGACGTGCTCTCGCGCAACACCAGCTTCACGCTCACGCGCGACGCCTCGCTGGGCCTGCACCAGACCGCCATCAACTTCTTCGACGGCCAGGGCTTCATGGTGCCGGCCAAGACCAAGGTGAAAAGCGCCAGGCAGCTCAAGGGCGCCAGCGTCTGCCTTCAGTCGGGCACCACCACCGAGAAGAACCTCACCGACTTCTCGCGCACCCACAACCTGAACCTCAAGCCCGTGGTGTTCGAGAAGATCGAGGCCGCCAACGCCGCCTACTTCTCCGGCCGCTGCCAGGCCTACACCACCGACGCCTCGGGGCTGGCCGCCATCCGCTCGCGCGAGGCCAAGGACCCGAAGGAACACGTGATCCTGCCCGAGCTGATCTCCAAGGAGCCGCTGGGCCCGCTGGTGCGCCGCGGCGACGACGAGTGGTTCGCGATCGTGAAGTGGGTCGTGTACGGGCTGATCGAGGCCGAGGAGGCCGGCATCACCCAGGCCAACGCCGACAAGCTCAAGGCCGAGAGCACCGACCCCGTCGTGCAGCGCCTGCTGGGCAAGAGCGACGACATGGGCAAGCTGTTGGGGCTGGACCGCGACTGGCTGCTGCGCGCCGTCAAGGCCGTGGGCAACTACGGCGAGATCTACGAGCGCAACGTCGGCGAGAAGACGCCCGTGGACCTGCCCCGCGGCAAGAACGCGCTGTGGAACCAGGGCGGCCTGCTGTACGCGCCGCCGGTGCGCTGAAGCCCGCCACGCGCGCCCGGCTGGCGCAGGCGCTGGTGCTGATCGCGCTGGCACTGCTGCTGGCCTGGCTGGCGCGCAACACGCTGGCCAACATGGCCGCGCGCGGCATCCAGGCCGGCTGGGACTTCATTGGCGACGCCGCGGGCTTCGACATCGGCGAGGCACCCATCGCCTTCGACGCCGGGCAGAGCTACGGCCGCGCCTTCCTGGTGGGCGTGCTCAACACGCTGCGCGTGGCGCTGGCGGGCATCGCCACGGCCACGCTGCTGGGCGGCGCCATCGGCCTGGCACGGCTGTCGCGCAACGCGCTGCTCAGCCGCCTGGCCGGCCTCTACGTCGAGCTGTTCCGCAACGTGCCGCTGCTGGTGCAGCTGCTGCTCTGGTATTTGCTGCTGGTGGAGTACCTGCCCGACCCGGGCGAGCCGCTGCGGCTGGGTTCGTGGCTCCTGCTCAGCAAGGGTGGGTTGTCTCTGCCCTGGCCGGATGAAGGCGGCTGGAGCCTGCCGCAGCCCGGCCCCTTCGCGGTGGAGGGCGGCGCCACGCTCACGCCCGAGTTCGTGGCGCTGTGGGGAGGACTGAGCCTCTACACCGCCGCCTTCATCGCCGAGGTGGTGCGCGGCGGCGTGCTGGCCGTGCCGCGCGGGCAGACCGAGGCGGCGTTGAGCATCGGCCTGTCGCGCGCGCAGGTGCTGCGGCGCGTGGTGCTGCCGCAGGCGCTGCGCGTGATCGTCCCGCCGCTGGCGAACCAATACCTGAACCTGACCAAGAACTCCTCGCTGGCCGTGGCCATCGGCTACCCGGACGTGGTCTCCATCGCCAACACCGCGCTGAACCAGACCGGGCGCGCGCTGGAATGCATCAGCCTGATCATGGCCGTGTACCTGTGCACCTCGCTGCTGACCGCGGCGCTGATGCACGCGCTGGACCGCCGCGCAGCGATCCGGGAGCGCTGATGGAACCGCGGGACGACTTCCAACCGATCCCGGCGCGCCGACCGCCTCCGCCGCCAGGACTGGCCGCGCGGCTGCGCGAGCGGCTTTTCGGCGGCTGGCTCAGCGGCGCGGCGACGCTGGCGATCCTGGCGCTGGGAGCCTGGGCGCTGCCGCGGCTGCTGGACTGGGGGCTGTGGCAAGCGGTGTGGGTGCCCGACGCCGAGGCCTGCCAGGCCGCGCGCGGCCATGGCGCCTGCTGGGGCGTGGTGGCGGAGAAGCACCGGCTGATCCTGTTCGGCCGCTATCCCTTCGAAGAACACTGGCGCCCCGCCACGACGCTGGCGCTGTGGGGGCTGCTGGCGTTGTGGAGCGTGCTGCGCGGCGGCCATCCCGGCGGCGAACGGGCGCTGGCCTGGGGCTGGCTGGTAGGGCTGCTGGCGGGCGTGGGGCTGCTGCGCGGTGGCTTCGCGGGGCTGCCGCCGGTCAGCACCGACCAGTGGGGCGGACTGCCGCTGACGCTGCTGCTGGCGCTGGTCGCCATTGCGCTGGCCTTCCCGCTCGCGGTGGCGCTGGCGCTGGCGCGGCGCTCGGGACCGCCGCTGCTGCGGGGCCTGGCCACGCTCTACATCGAACTCGTCCGTGGCGTGCCACTGGTGTCGGTGCTGTTCATGGCGAGTTTTATTTTTCCGCTGCTGCTGCCGCCGGGAAGCAACCCGGACGTGCTGCTGCGCGTGCTGGCGGGCCTGTCGCTCTTTGCCGCCGCGTACCTGGCCGAGACCATCCGCGCCGGGCTGCAGTCGGTGCCACTGGCGCAAGCGCAGGCCGCGCGCAGCCTGGGCCTGACGCCGTGGCAGGTGCAGCGCCTGGTGCTGCTGCCGCAGGCGCTGCGCGCGGTGATGCCGGCGCTGCTCAACAGCTTCATCTCGACCTTCAAGGACAGCTCGCTGGTGACCATCGTCAGCCTCTACGAGCTCACCGGCGCGCTGGGCCTGGCGCTCAGCGGCGACCCGGTGTGGCGGCCGTTCAAGGTGGAGGGCTACCTGTTCGTGACCGCGATCTATTTCATCGGCTGCGCCGCGATGTCGGCTGGCGGGCGCTGGGCGGAAGCGCGCTGGCGGCGCGGGAGTTGAGCCATGGCGAACGATCGCGAACAGGCTCCGCTGGTGCGCTTCGAGCGTGTCAACAAGTGGTTCGGCAGCCAGCACGTGCTGCGCGACGTCGAACTGGCGATCCAGCCCGGCGAGCGCGTGGTGCTGTGCGGGCCATCGGGCAGCGGCAAGTCCACGCTGCTGCGCTGCGTGAACCGGCTGGAGCGCTTCGAGGAAGGCCGGCTGACGGTGGACGGCGTGGCGTTCGAGCCCGGGCGGCGCGAGGACGAGCGCGCACTGCAGGCGCTGCGCCGGCGCGTCGGGATGGTGTTCCAGCAGTTCAACCTGTTCCCGCACCTGACCGTGCTGGAGAACCTGGCGCTCGGCCCCGAGCTGGCCGGCGAGCCCCGGGCGCAGGTGCGCGAGCGCGCCCTGGCGCAACTGGCGCGGGTGCAGGTGGCGGAGCAGGCGAACAAGTACCCGCTGCAGCTCTCTGGCGGGCAGCAGCAGCGCGTGGCCATCGCGCGGGCGCTGGTGCAGGCGCCACGGCTGCTGCTGTTCGACGAGCCCACCTCGGCGCTGGACCCGGAGATGGTGCAGGAGGTGCTGGACGTGATGCGCGCGCTGGCCGACCAGGGCCAGGCGATGCTGTGCGTCACCCACGAGATGGGCTTTGCGCGCGCGGTGGCCGACCGCGTGGTGTTCATGGACGAGGGGCAGATCGTCGAGCAGGCACCGGCGGCGCAGTTCTTCGAGGCGCCGCGGAAGGCCCGCACGCGCGCCTTCCTGCAGCGGGTGCTGGCCCCGGCGGGCACGGCGCCGGGGTTCCCCCACGCCTGAACCAAATGGTTGCGCGCGGCACACTGCCGCCCTTCCTGAACCACCCCGCGATGCCGCTCATGACCACCGACGTGCGCCAGCCTGATTTCCGTATCGATCCCCAGTTCACCGAGCGCTGGTCGCCCCGCGCCTTCACCGGCGAGGCGCTGGACCGGGGCACGCTGATGACGATCCTGGAAGCCGCGCGCTGGGCGCCCTCGGGTTCCAACCTGCAGCCCTGGCGCTTCATCTACGGCCTGCGCGGCACGCCGGCCTTCGAGACGCTGGCCTCCACGCTGGCCGAGGGCAACCGCGCCTGGGCGCCGCAGGCCGGTGCGCTGGTGCTGGTGCTGTCGCGCACGCAACGCGTGGTGCCCGGCAAGGAGCAGCCGCAGCCCATCGTCTCGCACGCCTTCGACGCGGGCGCGGCCTGGATGAGCCTGGCGCTGCAGGCGCAGGCGCTGGGCCTGCACGCGCATGCGATGGGCGGCTTCGACCGCGCCATGGCGCGCGAGCTGCTGGGCATTCCCAACGACCATGAGCTGCACGCCGTGGTGGCGCTGGGCCGGCGCGGCGACGCGTCGCAGTTGCCGCCGTCGCTGCAGGAGCGCGAGCGGCCCAACGGGCGGCTGCCGCTGTCGGCGCTGGTGGCCGAGGGACGGTTCGAGTTCGGGAGCTGATTCCGCTTCTGGCCAGTGAAGGAGTTTCGTTCGCCCTGATGCTTCGATACCTCAGTCCGAACGGGTCATTCCACGACCAAAGTGAAGCGGGCCTTACAGCGGCGCCGGTTCGGCCGCCGAGGCGCGCGTGGCCTGGGCCTGCATCACGATCTCGGGCTTCAGGTGCGGCGCGAAGGACTGGATGAAGTCGTAGGCGTAGGCGCGCAGCAACGCGCCGCGGCGCAGGCCGATGCTGGTGGTGTTGATGGCGAACAGGTGGCGCGCGTCGATGGCCCTCAGCGGCTGGTCGCGCTCCTCGTCGAAGGCGATGGAGGCCACGATGCCCACGCCCATGCCCAGACCCACGTAGGTCTTGATCACGTCGGCATCCATGGCGCTGAGCACCAGCTGCATGTTCAGCCCGGCGCGGTGGAAGGCATCGTCAATGGTGCCGCGGCCGGTGTAGCCCACGTCATAGGTGATGAGCGGATAGGCCGCCAGCCGTTGCAGCGTCAACGGCCCTTGCAGCAGCTCGTGCTCCGGCGGCACCACCACCGAGTGCGTCCAGCGGTAGCACGACAGCGCCACCAGCGGGTCCTGCTCGGCCAGTGCCTGCGTGGCAATGCCGATGTCGGCCTCGCCGCTCACCAGCATCTGCGCGATCTGCTGCGGCGAGCCCTGGTGCAGCTTGAGGCTCACGCCGGGATGGCGGGCCTGGAAGTCGCGCACCACTGCCGGCAGCGCGTAGCGCGCCTGCGAGTGCGTGGCGGCGATGGAGAGCGTGCCCACGTCGCCCTTGCTGAAGTCCTCGCCGATGCGGTGCAGGTTCTGTGCCTCGGTGAGCAGCCGCTCCACCACCGGCAGCAGGGCGCGCCCGGGCGCGGTCAGCCCGGTCAGGCGCTTGCCCTGGCGCACGAAGATCTCGATGCCCAGTTCCTGCTCCAGTTCGCGGATCTGGCGGCTCACGCCGGGCTGCGAGGTGTGCAGGGCCTGGGCGACTTCGGTCAGGTTGAAGCCGCAGCGCACGGCCTCGCGCACGGATCGCAGTTGCTGGAAATTCATGGCGGCTCCCGTCGTTGATGCTCGCTGGGATTATTTGAAACCGCGTTTTCTGAGCCAACGAAGGGTTGAGCGCTTGCACATGCGCTTAGCGTATGAACTGGCCGGTCCCTGCACACCGAAGGGATAAGGCCGGCCCTTGGCGCCGGGCCGGCGTGCCCCGTCAGTCGGGGCTGGCCGAGGCGATGACGCCGCCGCCCAGGCAGACCTCGCCGTCGTAGAGCACGGCCGACTGCCCCGGCGTGACGGCCCACTGCGGCTGATCGAAATGCAGCGCGATCGCGTCCGGCGCGGGCAGCGACAGCCGGCAGGGCGCATCGGACTGGCGGTAACGCGTCTTGGCCGCCAGCACGCCGGGCGCGGGCGTGCGTCCCGCCACCCAGCTCAGGTCCTGCGCCACCAGCGAGCGGCTCAGCAGCCAGGGGTGGTCGTGGCCTTGCACCGCGTAGAGCGTGTTGGTGGCTGGGTCCTTGCGCGCGACGTACCAGGGCTCGTGCTCGCCGCCGCCGCGCGGGGCGCCCTTCTCCTTCACGCCGCCGATGCCCAGGCCCTGGCGCTGGCCCAGGGTGTAGAAGCTCAGCCCCACGTGCTCGCCGATCTTGCGGCCGCGCGCGTCCTTGATCGGCCCGGGCTGGTTCGAGAGGTAGCGGTTGAGGAACTCGCGGAACGGGCGCTCGCCGATGAAGCAGATACCGGTGGAATCCTTCTTCTTGGCGTTGGGCAGGCCGACCTCGGCGGCGATGCGCCGCACCTCGGTCTTGGGCAGTTCGCCCACGGGGAACAGAGTGCGCGAGAGCTGCGGCTGGTTGAGTCGGTGCAGGAAGTAGCTCTGGTCCTTGAGCGGATCCAGGCCCTTGAGCAGCTGGAATTCGCCGCCCACCTCGCGTACCCGCGCATAGTGGCCGGTGGCGATCTTCTCGGCGCCCAGGCGCATGGCGTGGTCCAGGAAGGCCTTGAACTTGATCTCGGCGTTGCACAGCACGTCGGGATTGGGCGTGCGGTTGGCCTGGTACTCGCGCAGGAACTCGGCGAAGACGCGATCCTTGTACTCGGCGGCGAAGTTGACGTGCTCGATCTCGATGCCGATGACTTCGGCCACGCTGGCGGCGTCGATGAAGTCCTGGCGCGACGAGCAGTACTCGCCGTCATCGTCGTCCTCCCAGTTCTTCATGAAGATGCCCACCACCTCGTGGCACTGCTGCTTGAGCAGCCAGGCACTGACGGCGGAGTCCACCCCGCCGCTGAGACCCACCACCACGCGGCGGGGCCGCGTGCCGGTGTGCACCGCCGGGGCGGCGGTCGAAAAAAGCTCGGTACTGCTCATGCCTTGATCTGGGGCGCGAAGACGCTGGGGTCGGTGGTGAGGAGGTCCAGTGGGTAGCGCTTGCCCGAGAGGTAGTCCTCGATGCCCCGCATCAGCAGCGGGTTGCGATGGCGGTGGGCGTTGGCGCGGATTTCGGCCGGCGACATCCACAGCGTGCGCACGATGCCCTCATCGAGCACCCAGCCGGGCTGCGGCGCGCTGGCCGTGCCGGTGAAGGCGAAGCGCAGGTAGGTGATGTCCTCGCCCGTGCCCTGCCGGTACACGCGCGAGAGGTACGCGCCCACGAGCTGCGTGGGCACGAACACACAGCCGGTCTCCTCCAGAACCTCGCGCGCCACGCCTTGCAGCAGCGATTCACCCGGGTTGAGATGGCCTGCCGGGTTGTTCAGGCGCAATCCCTCGGCCGTGTGCTCCTCCACCAGCAGGAAGCGATGCTCCCCATCGACCACCTTGCCGATGAGCGCCGCGACGGTGACGTTGGGTTTCCATCGTTCTGACATGGGCGCGATGGTAGCTTCCGGCCAACGCCAGCACCTTACCAAGGCCGGATTTTGACCCGCAGCTTTCTATAAGGTGGTATAGAAGAGCGTAATGTGAAATTTTCACGGTTGTGGAAGGAGACGAGCCATGCTGATCGGAGTGCCACTGGAGACGGCGGCGGGAGAAACCCGGGTCGCGGTCACGCCGGAGACCGCGAAGA
>NZ_CALAOH010000244.1 GCF_937926365.1 uncultured Azohydromonas sp.
CCACCGCGGCGTTGAGCGCCAGGATGTTGGTCTGGAAGGCGATGCCGTCGATCAGCCCGGTGATCTGGGCGATCTTGTGCGAGGCGGCGTTGATCTCGCGCATCGTGCCCACCACCTGGCCCACGACCTCGCCGCCCTTGGAGGCGGCACGGCTGGCATCGCCGGCGAGCTGCGTGGCCTGTTGCGCCGTGTCGGCGCTGCTGTGCACGGTGGCCGACATCTGCTCCATGGAGGCAGCCGTCTGCTGCAGGCTGCTGGCCTGCGCCTCGGTACGCTGCGACAAGTCGGCGTTGCCGCCGGCGATCTGGCGCGAGCCGGTGGCGATGAGGTCCGTGCAACTGCGCACCGAGGACACCACGCGCGCCAGGCTGCCGTTCATGGTGCCCAGCGCCTGCAGCAGCCGGCCGACTTCGTCGTGCCCGCCGCCCTCGATGCGGTTGTTGAGGTTGCCCGCGGCCACGGCTTCGGCCAGGCCCAGCGCATGGGCGATCGACTCGCTGATGCTGTGTGTGACGGCCCACATGATCCACAGCCCCAGCAGCAGCAGTCCGGCGGTGGCGCCCAGCAGCACCGCCAGGGCCTGGCGCGCGTCCCAGACGCTTTGCTGCAGCTGCGCTTCGAGCTGCTTGAGCGAGGCATCGATGAGCGCGAACTGCTGGTCGATCACGCGCGTGATCCCGGCGCTGAACTCGGCCGCCGGCTGGGTCAGTGGCTCGGCGCGCACGATGCGCTCGTCCACCAGTTTGACGCCCTCGTCGGCCGCGGCTCGCGCCGCCGCCAGCGGCGCGGCGATGGCCTGCCCCAGCGCGGCGTCGTTCTGCCCGGCCAGCGCCAGCGCCTTGGCGGCATCGTCGGCGTAGCGGCGCGCCTGGACCATCAGCATGTCCACGCGTGCCTTCTGCTCCGGCGTCGCCTCGCCCTTGACCAGCAGCCGCACGCCCTGGGCGCGCGCCTGGCCCAGCGCCTCCGTCAGGCGCGGCAGGTGCATGAGCACGCCGATCTGCAGGAAGTAGCCCGGCGCATCCGGGTGCAGCACGATGCCGCTGGCGTTGGCCACGTCCTCCAGCAGCGCCAGCTCGCGCCCCACCAGCGCGGTGTGGCGGGCGAAGCTCTGCGGGCCGTCCACGCGCTGGCCGCCCACGTCGGCCGCCAGCGCCTGCCAATCGCGCTCGATCTCGCCCACCGCGCCGGCGAGCCGGGCGCCGCCCAGCGCTGCCACCGAGGCCTTGGCCTGGCCCAGCACGCGCTCCACCAGGACCTGCTTCTCCTGGCGCGCCGGGGCCACCGAGGCGTCGCCGCCGAGCACGGCGGCCGACTGGCCGCGGTGCTGCTGCGTGAGCTGGATCAGGCGCAGCACGTCGCGCGCGGGGTCGATGCCCGAGAGCTCCGACTTCGCCATGCTCAGCTGCTCCAGGAAGGTGTTGACCGCCAGCACGCAGGGCAGCAACGCCATCAGCGCCGCCACGGCGCCGATGAGCATGAACTTGTGGGCCAACTTCAGGTTGGCGAGGAACTGACGCATGAGCGCTCTCCGGTGGAGGTTCTTCGAGTTCGGTTCCGCTTCCGGTTCCGGCACCCGCGGCATCCGGCGGCTTTCAGGCGCACCGGACCCCGTGGGCGTCTTGCTCCGCGCTGCCGGCCAGGGTCGGGAAATCACGGATTGAGAAAATTTAGTTACCGCTTTCTTAACTGGCAACTTGACTCGTGCCTATGTGATGGGTGGTTGAGCCGGCTCAAACCCGGGCCGTGACCGAAGTCCCACGCCGGGCGCACGGCAGGCGGGCCCGGCGCCTCCGCTACACTGGCGGTCCGCGCGACTGGCGATAGGGGCTTCTTCAATAGCAAGCCCCGAGGTGGAGGACCACCGTGGAGCGCGGACGGTTGAAGGGCATGCATTCATGGTGTCCGCTGCCGTATCAAGCCGTTCGCCTGGGCAGCCCTTCTCGTCCGCGCCGCCAAAGAGTGGTGGGCGGCGGACGCCGGGACCTCCACACGCTTAGCCGAGGACTGCCATGTTCGACCGCACCCAATCCACCCTTGCCAACGTCGATCCCGAGCTGTTTGCCGCCGTTCAGGCCGAGAACCGCCGCCAGGAAGAGCACATCGAGCTCATCGCCAGCGAGAACTACACCTCGCCGGCGGTGATGGAAGCCCAGGGCTCGCAGCTCACCAACAAGTACGCCGAGGGCTATCCCGGCAAGCGCTACTACGGCGGCTGCGAGCACGTGGACGTGGTGGAGCAGCTGGCCATCGACCGCCTCAAGCAGCTCTTCGGCGCCGAGTACGCCAACGTGCAGCCCAACTCCGGCTCGCAGGCCAACCAGGGCGTGTTCTTCGGGCTGCTGCAGCCTGGCGACACGATCATGGGCATGAGCCTGGCCGAGGGCGGTCACCTGACGCACGGCATGCAGCTCAACATGAGCGGCAAGTGGTTCAAGGTGGTGAGCTACGGCCTCAACGCCCAGGAAGACATCGACTACGAGGCCATGGAGCGCCTGGCGCACGAGCACAAGCCGAAGCTGATCATCGCCGGCGCCTCGGCCTTCGCGCTGCGCATCGATTTCGAGCGCTTCGCCAAGGTGGCCAAGGCCGTGGGCGCGTACTTCATGGTGGACATGGCGCACTACGCCGGCCTGGTGGCCGCGGGCGTCTACCCGAACCCCGTGCCGCATGCCGACGTGGTGACCTCCACCACGCACAAGAGCCTGCGCGGCCCGCGCGGCGGGATCATCCTGTGCAACGACGAAGCCATCGCCAAGAAGATCAACAGCGCGATCTTCCCCGGCATCCAGGGCGGCCCGCTGATGCACGTGATCGCCGGCAAGGCCGTGGCCTTCAAGGAGGCGCTGTCGCCCGAGTTCAAGGCCTACCAGGAGCAGGTGGTCAAGAACGCGCGCGTGCTGGCCGAGACGCTGATCGAGCGCGGCCTGCGCATCGTCAGCGGCCGCACCGAGAGCCACGTGATGCTGGTGGACCTGCGCCCGAAGAACCTCACCGGCAAGGAAGCCGAGGCGATCCTGGGTGCAGCCCACATCACCTGCAACAAGAACGGCATTCCCAACGACCCGCAGAAGCCGATGGTCACCAGCGGCATCCGCCTGGGCTCGCCGGCCATGACCACGCGCGGCTTCAAGGAAGAGGAAGCCCGCCTGACGGCCAACCTGATCGCCGACGTGCTGGACAACCCGCACGACCAGGCGACCATCGAGCGCGTGCGCGAGCAGGTCAAGGCGCTGACCAGCCGCTTCCCGGTCTACCGCTGATCCCTCGGGATTGCCGTTTGGGCCGAGCCTGTCGAAGCCCTGCCGCCTGACCAAGGCACAGGTCCTTCGACAAGCTCGGGACGAACAGAGAAAGTGAAATCCATGCGTTGCGTCTACTGCGGCCACGGCGAGACGCAGGTGGTCGAGACCCGCGAGACCGACGAGGCCGTGCGCCGGCGCCGGCGCTGCCAGAAGTGCGAGCGCCGCTTCACCACCTACGAGCGCGCCGAGATCACGCTGCCCACGGTGGTGAAGAAGGACGGCGCGCGCGTGGAGTTCGACCGCGCCAAGCTGCGCGCGTCGATGGCGCTGGCGCTGCGCAAGCGCCCGGTGAGCACGGAGCAGGTGGAAGCCGCGCTGGAGCGCATCCAGGAGCGGCTGCTGCAGGACGCGCAGCGCGAGGTGTCCACCGCGCGGCTGGGCGAGCTGGTGATGCACGAGCTGCAGGCCCTGGACAAGGTCGCCTACGTGCGCTTCGCCTCGGTCTACCGCAGCTTCGAGGACGTGGACGAGTTCCGGCAGATCATCAAGGACATCTGAGCGGGGCTGGGCGCCTCGTCCCACCTCCCAGTTCATTCCTCCCATGGCGCCCCGCGGCGCGGATGCCTACCCTGCGCGGCATCCACCTCCCGGGAGGCCCATGCGCATCGTCTCCGCTGGTTGTTCCCGCACCGACCCGGCCGGCCACCGTTCGCGCGGCCTGAGCCTGATCGAGAGCCTGGCCGTGCTGGCGGTGCTGGCCATCGCCGCCGGCGCCGCGCTGCCCGCCTTCACCGCCATGACCGAGGGCCGGCACCTGCAGGGCACGGCGGCGCAGTTCGAGGCCGACGTGCAGCTCGCCCTCGCCAGCGCCACGCTGCGCTCGCGCTCGGTGCGCCTGAGCTTCTACGACACGCCCGAGATGCCGCGCTGCTGGCTGATCCACACCGGCGAGCCGCAGGACTGCCAGTGCGACGCCGCCACCGGCACCGCCGCCTGCGAGCCCCCGGCCCAGCTGCTGCGCGCCAGCGTGCTGCCCGCGACGCTGCCGCTGCGCCTGGAGAGCAACGCGGCCTCGATGCGCTTCAGCGCCACGCGCCACACCGTCACCCCGGCCGCCACGCTCACGCTCAGCGCGCGCAGCGGCCGCAGCGTGCGGGAGATCGTGAGCGTCATGGGCCGCGTGCGCGGCTGCTCGCCCGATGGCGCGGTATCGGGCTTCAGAAGCTGCTGAGCCCCGCATGCGCCGCCACACCATCCCAAGGTCCCGCACGCGCGGGCTGACGCTGCTGGAGCTGCTGGTCGGCCTGTCCCTGGGCCTGTTCGTCGCCGCCGGTGCCGCCACGCTGCTGAGCCAGTTCCTGGGCGAGAACCGCCGGCTGCTGCTGCAGATGCGCTTGGAGCAGCAGACGCAGGCGCTGGCCGAGCTGGTACTGCGCGACTTTCGCCGCGCCGGCGCCTGGCGGCAGGCCGACGACGGCATCGCCCGCGACGGGGCCGCGGCGCCAACCAATCCGTATGCCGCGCTGCAGGGCGCGGCGCCGGAGGCCGCGGTGGACACGCTGCGCTTCAGCTACGCCGATGGCCCCGTCCCCGAGGACACCGCGCCCGGCACGGAGCCCTCGGCGCAGGCGGGTTTCAGGTTGCGCGAGGGCATCGTGGACGCGCGGCTGGGCAGCCGCTGGCAGCCGCTGACGGATCCGGCGCTGATGACCGTCACGACCTTCGAGCTGCGCTTGCGCCAGCGCGTGCTGGACCTGGAGCGCCATTGCGCGCGGCCACGTCCGCTGGGCCAGTGTCCGGACGACGACACCTGCCCGCCGCGGCTGCTGCAGCGCCACGCGGCGCTGCAGCTGGAGGCACAGGCAGCGCGGGAGCCGGCCATCCGGCATGCGCTGCAAGGCGAGGCGGCGCTGCGCAACGACGTGGTGGAGGGGGTGTGCCCGCAGTGAGCCCGGCACCGGCACCGCGCGAGCGCCAGCGCGGCGCCGCCGCCCTGCTCAGCGTGCTGCTGCTGTGCGGCCTGGCGCTGCTGGCCAGCCTCTACGCCCACCGCGCGCTGCTGGCGGAGACGCGCGGCGTGGAGGTGCAACGCCGCAGCGCTCAGGCGCTGGCGGCGGCGGAGTCCGGGCTGCAGTGGGCGCTGGCGCAGCTCAACGCCGGCCGCGTCGATGCGGCCTGCCGCCCCGGCAGCGCCACGGCCAATGAGCCGCTGCGCGACCGCCTGGTGGACATCTCCGCCACCGGCCGCCTCACGCCACGGCTGGACGCCGGCGGCACGCCGCTGCAGGCCGGCTGCGCGCTGGAGGCCGATGGCGGCTGGAGCTGCCGCTGCAGCGGCGAAGGTGCTCCGGCCGCGGCCACGGACGGAGAGCGGATCGCCTTCGACGTGCACGTGGAGGCCGGCCCTTCCAACGGGCTGCTGCGCCTGGTCTCGCGCGGCTGCCTGGGCTGCGGCGGCGGCGACCTGGACGCGCAAGCGCAGGTGCAGCTTCTGCTGGCCCTGGCGCCGGCACTCACCGGCCTGCCCGCCGCGCCGATGACCGCGCGCGGTGCGCTGCGGCTGGACCCGCTGGCGCCCGCCTTCTCCAGCCGCGAGCACGATGCCCAAGGGCTGCTGCTGCACGCCGGCGGCCCAGTGGAGGCACCGGCTCTGCAAGGGCCGCGGCGCGGCGATGCCACCGCCTCGGCCAACGGCAACGAGACCGGATCGAGCGACTCGCCGGACACGGCGCCGCCCGCCGGCCTGGTGGCGGACCAGGACCCCGCCCTGGTGCTGCCGCCCGGCCGCTTCCTGCACCGCTACCTGGGCCTGGATCCTGCGGACCTGTCCCGCGCGCCCGCCGTGCGCACGCTGCGCTGCGACGGCGATTGCGCCGCCGACCTGCGCGCCGCCGTGGCCGCCGGCGCCCGGCTGCTGTGGGTCGAAGGCGACCTGGCCCTGCCCTCGGGCCTGGCGCTGGGCAGCGCGGACGCCCCCGTGCTGCTGGCCGTGCAGGGCCAGGCGCGGCTGGGCCCGGGCATCGCCCTGCACGGACTGCTGGCGGCGGCGTCGCTGCGGTGGCAGGCGCGCTCCGGCGGCGACTTCATCCGGGGCGCGGTGCTGGTGGACGGCGACTGCTGCGAAGGCAGCGGCGCACCGGCCATCGAGCGCGACGCCGCGCTGCTGCGCCGCCTGGCCTGGCAGGCCGGGCGCTACGTGCCGGTGCTGGGGAGCTGGAGGGATTACGAATGAACTGCCTCCGCCAGCGCGGCATCACGCTGGTCGAGGCCCTGATCGCCAGCGTGGTGATGGGCGCCGGGCTGCTGGCGCTGCTGCAGGCGCACCTGCGCTTCCACGCCCCGGCCGAGCAGGCGCGCCAGCGCGCCCAGGCGTTGCAGCTGGCGCAGCGCGACCTGGAATCGCTGCGCGGGACCGGCGAGCCGGCGCAGGAGGCCGACGCCACCGACGGCGTTTTCACCCTGCAGCGCCGGGTGCGCGACCTGGCGGGCGGGCTGCAGGCGGTGCGGTTGGAAGTCGCCTGGAGCGACCGCGGCGGCCAAGCCCACGCGCTGGCCCTGCACGCCCTGGTGGCGGCGCCGGACCCGTCCTTCTCCGGCGCGCTGGCGCTGGCCGAGCCGGCCGTCACGCTGCGCGCGCCCACGCGCCGCGGCGGCGATGACGGCGCGCCTTGACCCTCTTCAGCCCTGCCAACGGCGGGAACGGTGCCGGCGCTGGGCACAATCCCGCAGATGCACAGTTCCACAGACTTCTCCGCTTTCGACGAGCTCGCCATGGCGCAGGCGCTGCGCCTGGCGCATGAGGCCATCGGGCTGTCGGACCCCAACCCGCGCGTGGGCTGCGTCATCGCCGGCGAGGGCTGGCAGGTCCAGGGTTTCACACAGCGGGCCGGGGAGGCCCATGCCGAGGTGATGGCGCTGCGCGCGGCCCGGGAGGCCGGCCACGATCCGCGCGGCGCCACCGCCTACGTCACGCTGGAGCCCTGTGCCCACCACGGCAGAACACCGCCTTGCTGCGACGCGCTGGTGGCCGCGGGCCTGGCGCGCGTGGTGGTGGCCCTGGGCGACCCGAACCCGCTGGTGGCCGGCCAGGGCACCGCGCGGCTGCGCGCGGCGGGCATCCGCGTCGATGAAGGATTGATGGCGGCCGAGGCGCGCGAGCTGAACATCGGCTTCTTCTCGCGCCAGGTGCGGGGCCGGCCCTGGGTGCGCATGAAAATCGCCGCCTCGCTGGACGGGCGCACGGCGCTGGACAACGGCGTGAGCCAGTGGATCACGGCCGAGGCCGCGCGCACCGACGGCCACGCCTGGCGCAAGCGCGCCGGCGCGGTGCTCACCGGCATCGGCACGCTGCTGGAGGACGACCCCCGCCTGGACGTTCGCCTGGTACAGACGGCCAAGCAGCCGCTGCGCGTGGTGGTCGATTCGCGCCTGGAAACCCCTCCCACCGCGAAGCTGCTGGCCCCGCCCGGCGAGGCGCTGGTCTACGGCGCCGTGCCCAACGCCGAGCGCGAGGCGGCGCTGCGCGCCGCTGGCGCCGAGGTCGCTTTCTTCCCGGAGAGCGAGCGCGGCAAGGTCGATCTGGCGGCGATGCTGGCGGACCTGGCGGCGCGCGGCATCAACGAGCTGCACGTCGAGGCCGGCCACAAGCTCAACGCCTCGCTGCTCAAGGCGGGGCTGGTCGATGAACTGCTGGTGTACCTGGCGCCCAAGCTCATCGGCCTGGGCCGCGAGATGGCGGCCTTCGGGCCACTGGAGACGCTGGCCGACGCGATGGAGCTTGAATTCCGCGAGGTCGAGGCCGTGGGCCGCGACCTGCGCATCCTGGCCCGCCCGCCCGGGCGCGGCCAGTTCTGACCGTTTCCCTTCCCTCCCCTCAGAGACGACCTACTCATGTTCACCGGCATCATCAGCGGCCTGGGCCGCATCACCGACGTGCAGCCCCTGGGCCCGGACGGCAGCCACGGCAAGCGGCTGCGCATCGAGCCCCCGGCGGGCTACCTGGACGACGTGGAGCTGGGCGACAGCATCGCGCTCAACGGCGCGTGCATGACCGTCACGGGCTTCGACCGCGCCACGCCCTGCTTCACCATCGACATCTCCGCGGAGAGCCTGCGTCTGACGGCGGGGCTGGACCAGCCGGGACGCGTCAACCTGGAGAAGGCGCTGCGCGCCAAC
This sequence comes from uncultured Azohydromonas sp., assembly GCF_937926365.1. Taxonomy (GTDB): domain Bacteria; phylum Pseudomonadota; class Gammaproteobacteria; order Burkholderiales; family Burkholderiaceae_C; genus Azohydromonas. Next base: position 8,421 of record NZ_CALAOH010000244.1, read on the forward strand.
GACCGCCTGGGCGGCCACCTGGTCAGCGGCCACGTGGACGGGCTCGGCACGGTGACGCACTTCGCGCCGGTGGGCGAGTCGTGGGAGCTGCGCATCCAGGCGCCGAAGGAGCTGGGCCGCTTCCTGGCCTACAAGGGCTCCATCACCGTCAACGGCGTGAGCCTGACGGTCAACCGCGTGGCGGATTCGGACGCGGGCTGCGAGTTCAGCATCAACCTGATTCCGCACACGATCCAGGAAACGACCCTGGGCGACCTGAAGCCGGGCAGCGGGGTGAACCTGGAGATCGATTTGATTGCGCGGTATGTGGAGAGGATGCTGTCGGCCAAGGGGTGATGCCGGGAACCGGAAGGCATGGCGCTGCGGCCGTCTCGCGCTGCGCGCATAGGCGAACTTGTAGGGCTTGCCTCCAGCCCATCCCGGGGGCCCGCCTACAATCGCGGGATGCCCATCTCACCCGTTCCCGAGCTGGTCGCTGAACTGGCGGCCGGCCGCATGGTCATTCTCGTGGACGAGGAAGACCGCGAAAACGAAGGCGATCTCGTCATCGCGGCCGACCACGTCACGCCGGAAGCCATCAACTTCATGGCCAAGCACGCGCGTGGCCTCATCTGCCTGACGCTCACGCGCGAGCGCTGCGAGGCGTTGCAACTGCCGCCCATGGCCACGCGCAACGGCACCCAGTACGGCACCGCCTTCACCGTCTCCATCGAAGCCGCCACCGGCGTGACCACCGGCATCTCCGCCGCCGACCGCGCCCGCACCGTGCAGGCCGCCGTCGCCCGCGACGCGGTGCCCGCGGACCTGGTGCAGCCCGGCCACATCTTCCCGCTGCAGGCCCAGGACGGCGGCGTGCTCATGCGCGCCGGCCACACCGAGGCCGGCTGCGACCTCGCCGCCATGGCCGGCTGCTCGCCCGCGGCCGTCATCTGCGAGGTGATGAACGACGACGGCACCATGGCCCGGCTGCCCGACCTCGAAATCTTCGCCAAGGAGCACGGACTCAAGATCGGCACCATCGCCGACCTGATCCAGTTCCGTAGCCACAACGAGACGCTGATCGAGCGCCTGGGCAAGCGCGAGCTGCAGACCGCACAAGGCGTCTTCGACTGCCACGCCTACCGCGACCGCTCCGGCGGCCTGCACCTGGCGCTGACCAAGGGCAGCTGGAAGCCCGCCGACGAGGTGCTGGTGCGCGTGCACGAGCCGCTGTCGGTGCTGGACCTGCTCGACGTGGGCCCCAGCCGCCACTCCTGGCCGCTGCCCGCGGCGCTGGCGCGGCTGCAGGCCTCCAGCGCCGGCGCGGCGGTGCTGCTCAACTGCGGCGAGGACGCCGCCGCCCTGCTGCCCGGCGTGCTGCCGCCGGCGGGCACCACGCCCGCGCCGCGCACCGGCCAGATCGACCTGCGCACCTACGGCGTGGGCGCGCAGATCCTGCGCCACCTGGGCATCCAGCGCATGAAGCTGCTGGGCAACCCGCGCCGCATGCCCAGCATGACCGGCTACGGCCTGGAGGTGACGGGCTTCGTCGCCGCCCCCAACGACAAGGACACGCAATAAACATGCTGGACGCGGATCAAGGCCAGCCCCTGGGGCTGGACGGCAAGGGGCTCACCATCGGCATCGTGCGCGCGCGCTTCAACGACGCGATCACGAGCACCCTGGAAAAAGCCTGTTTGGACGAGCTGCGCGCGCTGGGCGTGGCGGAGGAGGACATCCGCCTCGTCACCGTCCCCGGCGCGCTGGAAGTGCCGCTGGCGCTCAAGGCCATGGCCGCCGGCGACGACCACTTCGACGCCCTCGTCGCGCTGGGCTGCATCATCCGCGGCGAGACCTATCACTTCGAGCTGGTGGCCAACGAAAGCGGCGCGGGCGTGACCCGCGTCGGGCTGGACCACCAGATTCCCATTGCCAACGCCATCCTCACGGTCGAGAACGAGGATCAGGCCTGGGTTCGCGCCGAACCCAAGGGCCGCGACGCCGCCCGCGTGGCGGTGGAGATGGCCAACCTGCTGGACGAGTTGTCGTGAATCCCCCCCAGAAGAAACCTGCGCCGGCCAAGTCGGCGCGCCGCCGCTCCCGCGAGTACGCGCTGCAGGGCCTGTATGAATGGCTCATCGGCGGCTCGGACGCCGGTGCCATCGAGGCGCACGTGCGCGAGCAGAACGAGGGCGAGTTCGACAAGTGCGACCGCGCCCACTTCGACGCGCTGCTGCACGGCGGCATCAACGAGGCCGCGGCGCTGGACGCCGTGCTGGCCAAGCACGTGGACCGCAAGACCACCGAGCTCTCGCCGGTGGAGCACGCCGTGTTGATGATCGGCGCCTACGAGCTGCGCCACTGCCTGGACGTGCCCTACAAGGTCGCCATCAACGAGGCCGTGGAGCTGGCCAAGAGCTTCGGCGGCACCGACGGGCACCGCTACGTCAACGGCGTGCTGGACAAGGCGGCGGCGGACCTGCGGCCGCAGGAAGTGGCCGCCGCGCGCGCGCGCGCCGGGCGCTGAAGCAGCGCCCCGCTCCTCACTCCCTTTCCCGGTGACATGAAACTCGCGCGCCGGCTCGAGCGCATCGAGCCCTTCTACGTCATGGAATGCGCCAAGGCCGCGGCGGAGATCGCGCGCGGCCCCCTGTGCGACCCGGCACAGGGCGGGCGGCCCATGCTCTACCTCAACATCGGCGAGCCGGATTTCACCGCGCCGCCGCCCGTGCTCGCCGCCGCCCAGGCCTGCCTGGACGCCGGCCGCACGCAGTACACGCCCGCGGCCGGGCTGCCACAGCTGCGCGAGGCGATCTCGCGCTGGTACGCGCAGCGCTTCGGCCTGGCCGTGCCGGCCTCGCGCATCCTGGTCACGGCCGGCGCCTCGGCGGCGCTGCAGCTGCTCACGCAGGTGCTGTTCGAGCCCGGCGACGAGGTGCTGCTCTCCGATCCCGGTTACCCCTGCAACCGCCATTTCGTGACCGCCGCCGGCGCCACACCGCGGCTGCTGGCCGCCGGGCCGGAACACCGCTTCCAGCTCGACGCCGCGGCCGTCGAAGCGGCCTGGACGCCGGCCACGCGCGGCGTGCTGCTGGCCTCCCCCTCCAACCCCACCGGCACCTCCATCGACCCCGAGGAGATGCGCCGCATCGTCGAGGCCGTGCGCGCGCGCGGCGGCGTGACGATCGTGGACGAGATCTACCTGGGCCTGAGCTTCGATGAGCGCTTCGGCGGCAGCGCGCTGCGCTGGGGCGAGGACATCGTCAGCGTCAACAGCTTCTCGAAGTACTTCAGCATGACCGGCTGGCGCCTGGGCTGGCTGGTGCTGCCCGAGGCACTGGTGGCGCCGGTGGAGATGCTGGCGCAGCACCTGTTCATCTGCGCCTCCACCGTGGCGCAGCGCGCGGCGCTGGCCTGCTTCGAGCCGGCGTCCATCGCCGAGTACGAGGCGCGGCGCGCGGAATTCATGCGGCGGCGCGACTGGCTGGTGCCGGCGCTGGAGCAGATCGGCTTCAAGGTGCCGGTGCTGCCCGATGGCGCCTTCTACGTCTGGGCCGACGCCAGCGCCTTCTGCGCCAGCAGCTGGGACTTCGCCTTCGAACTGATGGAGAAGGCCCAAGTGTGCGTGACCCCTGGGCGGGATTTCGGACACGCCGGCACCGAGCGCTTCGTGCGCTTCAGCTTCGCCAGCGCCTTGCCGCAGCTGCAGGAGGCGGTATCCCGCCTGCGCCAGCTGTTGGCGCGCTGAAAGGAGCCGGGACCATGTCCACGTCAACGGCTTTGGACGTGCGCGCGTTCCGTTTTCCGGTGCGCATCTACTGGGAAGACACGGACGCGGGCGGCGTGGTGTTCTACGCCAACTACCTGAAGTTCTTCGAACGGGCGCGCACCGAGTGGCTGCGCCACCTGGGCTTCGGCCAGGAAGCGCTGAAGAACGAGCAGCGGATGATGTTCGTGGTCACGCACACCGAGCTGCGCTACATCGCCCCGGCCCGGCTGGACGACCTGCTGCACGTCACGGTGCGGCCCGAAGCGACCGGCCGCGCCAGCCTGGTGGTGCACCAGCAGGCCTGGCGCGGCGACGTGCTGCTGACCGAGGGCTCCATCCGCATCGGCTGCGTCGATGCCGACACCTTCCGCCCGCGGCGCATGCCCGACGAGCTCATCAACACCCTACAGACCCACGCCGCATGAATCAGGACCTCTCCATCGTCAACCTGGTGCTGCATGCCAGCCCCATCGTCCAGATCGTGATCGCGGGCCTGATGTTCATGTCGGTGTCGAGCTGGACGGTGATCTTCGCCAAGCTCTTCGGCCTCAAGCGCGTGCGCGGGCGCAACGACGACTTCGAGCGCGAGTTCTGGTCCGGCCGCAGCCTGCAGGAGCTGCACGAGAACGCCGGCACCAAGGCCGAGGCCGCGCCGATGGAGCGCATCTTCGCCAGCGGCATGCGCGAATTCCTGAAGCTGCGCGAGCGCCGCCTGGACGCCGGCGCGCAGCTCGACGGCGCGCGCCGCGCCATGCGCGCGAGCTTCCAGCGCGAGCTCGACGTGATCGAGAGCCACCTGAGCTTCCTGGCCACCGTCGGCTCGATCAGCCCGTACGTGGGCCTGTTCGGCACGGTGTGGGGAATCATGCATGCCTTCGTGGGCCTGTCGAACCTGACGCAGGTGACGCTGGCCACGGTGGCGCCGGGCATCGCCGAGGCGCTGGTGGCCACGGCCATCGGCCTCTTTGCCGCCATTCCCGCGGTGATGGCCTACAACCGCTTCGCGCGCGACATCGACCGCCTGGCGATCCAGCTGGAAACTTTTATTGAGGAGTTTTCCAACATCCTGCAGCGCAACGTCGGCGCGCCGGCCACCGTCACGCCGGTGAGCGCGGCGCAGGGGCGCTGAGATGCCCGGGGTTGCTGCTCGGGGCGGCGGGCGCCGCCGCCGCACGATGAACGAGATCAACATGGTCCCGTTCATCGACGTGATGCTGGTCTTGTTGATCATCTTCATGGTCAGCGCGCCGCTGATCACCACCGGCACCGTGGACCTGCCCAGCGTGGGCAAGTCCAGCCAGCGGCCGGACAAGGTGATCGAGGTCGTCGTGGGCAAGGACGAGAAGCTGCGCCTGAAGGTCAGCGGGCAGGACGAGGAGCGCGCGCTGGCGCTGGGTGACCTGCGCGAGCGCGTGCTGCAGGCCCAGGGCGGCGACGCCAACGTGCCGGTGGTGATCTCCGCCGACCGCCAGGTGAAGTACGAGAGCGTCGTGCAGGTCATGGACCGGCTGCAGCGCGCGGGCGTGCAGCGGGTGGGCCTGTCGGTCAAACAGGGCGGCTGATGGCGCAGCAACCCGGCAGCCCATCCCCCACCACGCCCTCATCCCAGGGCGACGTGCTGCGTCCGCGCAATGCCGACCGCATGGGCACGGGCGCGGCCGTGTCCGCCGTCGTGCACGCGGGGCTGATCGCCGCGCTGGCGCTGGGCGTGAGCTGGCATGCGCAGGAGCCCACGCCGGTGAGCGCGGAGCTGTGGGCCGCGGTACCGGAAGTGGCCGCTCCGCCGGCCCAGGGCGAGCCCGAGGCGGCACCGTCCCCAGCGCCCCAACCCGCACCGGAGCCGCCGCCTCCACCGCCTCCACCGCCGCCGCCGCCGGCTCCGACGCCGCGCGCCGCC
>NZ_CALAOH010000245.1 GCF_937926365.1 uncultured Azohydromonas sp.
AGTAGGCATTGACCAGCGCCTTGCCGCCGCCCATGAAGAAGGCGTTGGTGCGCGCCACGTGCAGCGCGCCGGACAGCGGCGGCTGGAAGTGCACGCCGTGCTTGCGCATCCAGTCGCGGCAACTGCTCGAGGCGCGGATGGTCAGCCGCGCCAGGTGCTCGTCGGTCAGCCCGCCCGTGACCTTGAGCAGGTCCTGCCAGAACTCCTCCTCGGGATAGGCATCGACCAGCACGTCCTGCGGCGCGTCGTGCATGCAGCGCAGGTTGCGCGTGTGCTGCGAATTGCCGCCGCGCCACTCGCGCGGCGAAGCCTCCAGCATCAGCACGCTCGCCCCGGCCTCGGCCGCCATCAGGGCCGCACACAGCGCCGCGTTGCCGCCGCCTATCACCAGCACATCGGTACTCATGGGAACCCGCCTCGAAAACTGAATGGGCGGATTGTTCCGGGATGGGATTGTGCTGGGAAATGAAAAACAGGTCTGAACTATTGCGGGTTGGGCATCAATGACTCACACGAGTCTCACCAGATTCTCGAACGCTGAAAGCCCGTATCACAACTCCAGCGGCGTCTTGCGCAGCAGCTCATGGAAGGCCTCGGCCGCCGGCGAGAGGCTGCCGCGTGCCCGGCGCAGCACCACCACCTTGCGCTTGACCGTAGGCTGCGTGATGGTGATCTTGCGCAGGCCCGGGCGGTCGCCCTCCTTGAAGGTGGACGAGGGCAGGATGGCGCTGCCCACCCCGGCGGCCACGAGGTTCAGGGCCGTGGCGTGGTGCTGCACCTCGTAGTTGCCTTGCAGCCGGATGCCGCGTTTGGCCAGCTGGTAGTCCATGAACACCCGCGTGGCCACGAAGCTGCTGACGCCGATGAGATCGACGTCGCGCATGTCGGCCCAGGTGAGGGTCTTGCGGTCCTGCAGCGGATGCGGCTCGCGGCAAATGAAGGCCAGCGGGTCGGAGAACAGCGCCGTCTCCGCGAGGTCCGCGTGCGATTCCTCGTGCACGGCGATGCCCAGCTCGGCCTGCCCGCCGAGCACCGCCTCGCGGACCTCGCTCGACGCGCCGTCCAGCAGCCGGATGCGGTTGCCCGGGTACGACTCGGCATAGCGGCGTATCACCTGGGGCAGGATGTGCGAGCTCATGGACGGGATGCAGGCCAGCGTGAAGTTGCCCTTGGCCCGCTGCGAGATGTCCTTGAGCCGCTCCACCGCCGCGGTCATCTCCTGCACGATGCCGCGCGCCTGGGGCAGGAATTCGCGGCCCACGGCGGTGAGCTCGACGCGGCGCGTGGTGCGGTCGAGCAGCCGCATGCCCAGGTAGGCCTCCAGCTTCTGCAGGCGCCGGGTCAGGGCCGTCTGGGTGATGTGCAGTTCGTGGGCGGCCTTGTTGAAACCGCCCAGCTCGGCGATGACGACGAAAGCCTGGACGCCGTCGAAATCGATCTTCACGGGTTCGGGGGTCAAAAGTGGTTGACCCGGCAGCGTAGCGCGCCGGCCGGGCGGACCCGGGTCGCCGTTTTAGGATGCGCGCCGATGAAGCGACTCACACCTCCCCCTCCCATCGAGAGCAAGCTCCTGAGCGACGCGGTGGACTGGGCCATCGTCTCCCGCCGTTCCATTCGTGCCTTCCTGCCCACGCCCGTGCCGCGCGAGGAGATCGAGGCGATCCTGGAAGTGGCGCGGCACGCCGCCTCCGGCACCAACACGCAGCCGTGGCAGGTGCATGTGCTCACCGGCGCGGCCAAGGATCGCGTCAGCGCGGCGGTGCTGCGGGCCTACGACGATCCGGCACAGCACGCGGCACTTGAAGAGCCCTACGCCTACTACCCGCGCGAGTGGGTTTCGCCCTACGTGGACCGGCGCCGCAAGGTCGGCTGGGACTTGTACGGCCTGCTGGGCATCGCCAAGGGCGACAAGGCCCGCATGCACGAACAGCACGGGCGCAACTACCGCTTCTTCGATGCGCCGGTGGGCCTGATGTTCACGGTGGACCGGGTGATGGAGCAAGGCAGCTTCATCGACTACGGCATGTTCCTGCAGAGCGTCATGGTCGCGGCGCGGGGCCGCGGCCTGGACACCTGCCCGCAGGCGGCCTTCACCCTCTTCCACCGCATCATCGCCCGCGAGCTGGGCCTCCCCGACGGGCAACTGCTGGTCTGCGGCATGAGCCTGGGCCATGCGGACCCGGACCGGGTCGAGAACACGCTGGTCACGGAGCGGGAGCCGGTGGAGGGCTTCACGCGGTTCCACGAGGAGTGACACGGCCAAGGCGCTGCGCTCACTGTTTCGCCACGCCCGCCTTCGCGGGCATGGCGAAACAGGCGACCGAGCTTTCGGTTGCCAGGGAACCGAACCGCGCTGTCCTCGGGCAGCCCGCCCTACCCCGCCGACGCCGCCGCCAGCCCGTTCTCGAAATGCGCCCGCATGAGCGCCTGCGACTGCTCGGCGTCGCGCGCCAGCAGCGCCTGCACCAGCGCGCGGTGCTCGGCCAGCGACTCGGCCACGCGGCCCTGGCGGAACAGCGAATGGTGGCGGTTGAGCTTCATGACCTTGCGCAGGTCGTTCACGATCTGGCTGCGCCAGCGGTTGCCCGCGATCTGCAGCAGCCGGTGGTGGAATTCCTCGTTGATGGCGAAGAAGGCATCGCGCTGCTGCGCCTGCGCCTCCAGTTGCTCGTGCAGCTTGTTGAGCTCGGCCAGCTCCGCGTCGCTCGCCTTGCGCGCCACCTCGGCCGCGGCATCGCTCTCCAGCACGCCCAGCAGGTGATAAACCTGTGACACGTCCTGCGCCGACACCTCGGTGACGTAGGCGCCGCGGCGCAGCTTCATCGTCACCAGGCCTTCGACCGCCAGCACCTTCAGCGCCTCGCGCAGCGGCGTGCGGCTGATACCCAGCGCGGCCGTGAGTTTTTGCTCATCAATCCAGCTGCCGGGTTCGAGCTCGCGGCTGAAGATCTGCTGCCGCAGGTGTTCGGCCACCTCCTGGTACAGCGGACGCTGTGCCAGCGGCGCGGCCACGGACTTGGCCACCGAAGTGGCAGTGAAAGCGGGGCTGGAAGCGGTCTCAGGCATTTTCAAGGCGTCGGGTTGAATTTTGAATTATGCATCTTGTATGATGGATGACAAGTTCGAAACGCCGCCTGAGCGCGAGGAGTCCTTATCCATGTCGTCCGCCCCCGAGTTCAACCGTGCCACCCTGCAGCAATGGGCCCAGGCCGCTTCCAAGTCGGCCCCCGGCGGCGACGTGAATGCGCTGACCTGGACCACGCCCGAGGGCATTGCCGTCAAGCCGCTGTACACCGCTGCCGACGTCGAGGGGCTGCCCTTCACCGACACGCTGCCGGGCTTCGAGCCTTTCATCCGTGGCCCGCAGGCCACGATGTACGCGGTGCGCCCGTGGACCATCCGCCAGTACGCGGGCTTCTCCACCGCCGAGGAGTCCAACGCGTTCTACCGCAAGGCGCTGGCCGCGGGCGGCCAGGGCGTGTCGGTGGCCTTCGACCTGGCTACGCACCGTGGTTACGACAGCGACCATCCGCGCGTCACCGGCGACGTGGGCAAGGCCGGCGTGGCCATCGACTCGGTGGAGGACATGAAGATCCTGTTCGACGGCATCCCGCTGGACAAGGTCAGTGTCTCCATGACCATGAACGGCGCCGTGCTGCCGGTGCTCGCGGGCTACGTCGTCGCGGCCGAAGAGCAAGGCGTGTCGCAGGACAAGCTGTCCGGGACCATCCAGAACGACATCCTCAAGGAGTTCATGGTCCGCAACACGTACATCTACCCGCCCGAGCCGAGCATGCGGATCATCGGGGACATCATCGAGTACACGGCGAAGAACATGCCGAAGTTCAACTCGATCTCGATCTCCGGCTACCACATGCAGGAAGCCGGCGCCAACCAGGCGCTGGAGCTGGCCTTCACGCTCGCGGACGGCAAGGAGTACGTGAAGACCGCGCTGGCCAAGGGCCTGGACGTGGACGACTTCGCCGGTCGCCTCTCGTTCTTCTGGGCCATCGGCATGAACTTCTATCTGGAGATCGCCAAGATGCGCGCGGCGCGTCTGCTGTGGTGCCGGATCATGAAGGGCTTCAACGCCAAGAAGCCCAAGAGCCTGATGCTGCGCACGCACTGCCAGACCTCCGGCTGGAGCCTGACGGAGCAGGACCCGTACAACAACGTTGTGCGCACCACCATCGAGGCCATGGCCGCGGTGTTCGGCGGCACGCAGAGCCTGCACACCAACTCGCTCGACGAAGCCATCGCGCTGCCCACCGAGTTCTCGGCCCGCATCGCGCGCAACACGCAGCTCATCATCCAGGAAGAGACCCACATCACCAGCGTGGTGGACCCGTGGGCCGGCTCCTACATGATGGAGAAGCTGACGCAGGAGATGGCGGACAAGGCCTGGGCCATCATCGAGGAGGTCGAGGCCATGGGCGGCATGACCAAGGCGGTGGACTCGGGCTGGGCCAAGCTCAAGATCGAGGCCAGCGCCGCCGAGAAGCAGGCGCGCATCGACTCGGGCAAGGACGTGATCGTCGGCGTCAACAAGTACAAGCTCGCCAAGGAAGATCCGGTCGAGATCCTGGAAGTGGACAACGTCAAGGTGCGCGAGGCCCAGATCGCGCGCCTGCAGCAGATCAAGGCCACGCGGGACGGCCAGAAGGTGCAGGCCGCGCTGGAGGCGCTGACCGCCGCCGCGCGTGAAGGCAACGGCAACCTGCTGGGCCTGGCCATCGACGCCATCCGTGCCCGCGCCACCGTGGGCGAAGTCAGCGACGCGCTGGAGGTGGTGTTCGGCCGCCACCGCGCCGACATCCAGAAGGTGACCGGTGTGTACGCAGCCGCTTATGACAGCGCCGAGGGCTGGGAAAAGCTGCGCGGCGAGATCGACGCCTTCGCGCAGGAAGCCGGCCGGCGTCCGCGCGTGATGATCGCCAAGCTGGGCCAGGACGGCCATGACCGCGGCGCCAAGGTGGTGGCCACGGCCTTCGCCGACCTGGGCTTCGACGTGGACATGGGCCCGCTGTTCCAGACCCCCGAGGAGTGCGCGCGCCAGGCCATCGAGAACGACGTGCACGCCGTGGGCATCTCCACGCTGGCCGCCGGCCACAAGACGCTGGTGCCGGCCATCATCGCCGAGCTCAAGAAGCAGGGCGCGGACGACATCATCGTCTTCGTCGGCGGCGTGATCCCGCAGCAGGACTACGGCTTCCTGTTCGATGCCGGCGTCAAGGGCGTGTACGGCCCGGGCACCCCGATCCCGGCCAGCGCCAAGGACGTGCTGGAGCAGATCAAGGCTGCGCAGCGCTGAGCCTGAGCCAAGGCAAGGAGGCGGCGCCCAGCGCCGCCTAAGCTCCAACACCGCAGTACCCACCCATCCATGAGCCTGTCCAACCAGGCCCTGGCCGATGCCGTGCTGGGCCCACCCGGCCCCGCGCAGCGCCGTGCCATCGCCAAGACCATCACGCTGCTCGAATCGACACGCGCCGACCATCGCTCGCGCGCCGACGAGCTGCTCAACGGGCTGCTGCCGCACAGCGGCAAGTCGCTGCGCCTGGGCATCTCGGGCGTGCCGGGCGTGGGCAAGAGCACCTTCATCGAGGCGCTGGGCCTGTTCCTGATCAACCAGGGCCACCGCGTGGCGGTGCTGGCGGTGGACCCCTCCTCCAGCGTCTCCGGCGGCTCCATCCTGGGCGACAAGACCCGCATGGAACAGCTCTCGGCCGACGAGCGCGCCTACATCCGCCCCTCCCCTTCGGGCGGCACGCTCGGCGGCGTGGCGGAGAAGACGCGCGAGTCGCTGCTGGTGTGCGAGGCCGCGGGCTACGACGTCGTCATCGTCGAGACCGTGGGCGTGGGCCAGAGCGAGACGGCGGTGGCGAACATGACCGACATGTTCGTGCTGCTGCAGCTGCCCAATGCCGGCGACGACCTGCAGGCCATCAAGAAGGGCGTGATGGAGCTGGCGGACCTGGTGGTCATCAACAAGGCCGACATCGACGCCCACGCCGCCACGCGGGCGCGCGCGCAGATCACCAGCGCGCTGCGCCTGTTCGGCCAGCACGGCGACCCCCACCATGCCGCGCATGACCAGACGCTGTGGCAGCCGCAGGTGCTGCAGCTCTCGGCCCTCAAGGCCCAGGGCCTGCCCGAGTTCTGGGCCGCGGTGAGCCGCTACCGCGAGCTGCAGACCGCCAACGGCCGCTTCGCCGCGCGCCGCCACCACCAGGACCAGGCGTGGATGTGGGAACGCATCGACGCCGGGCTCAAGCAACGCTTCCGTCAGCACCCGGCCGTACAGGCCTCGCTGCCGGTGCTCTCGCAACAGGTGCGCGCCGGCGAGGTCGCCGCCTCGGTGGCCGCGCGCCGGCTGCTGGAACTGTTCAACTGAATCTAACGGTCACGGATCGACCGACGTACGAGGAGAGGTACCCCATGCACGACATCCAGCAGATGCTCGAAGACAAGCGCGCCAAGGCGCGCCTGGGCGGCGGGCAGCGCCGCATCGACGCCCAACACGCCAAGGGCAAGCTCACGGCGCGCGAGCGCATCGAGCTGCTGCTCGACGAAGGCACCTTCGAAGAGTGGGACATGTTCGTCGAGCACCGCTGCGCCGACTTCGGCATGGCGGACAACAAGATCCCCGGCGACGGCGTCGTCACCGGCTACGGCATGATCAACGGCCGCCTGGTGTTCGTGTTCAGCCAGGACTTCACCGTGTTCGGCGGCGCCCTGTCCGAGGCCCACGCCGAGAAGATCTGCAAGATCATGGACCAGGCCATGAAGGTCGGCGCCCCGGTGATCGGCCTCAACGACTCCGGCGGCGCGCGCATCCAGGAAGGCGTGGCCTCGCTGGGCGGCTACGCCGACGTGTTCCAGCGCAACGTGATGGCCTCGGGCGTGATCCCGCAGATCAGCCTGATCATGGGCCCCTGCGCGGGCGGCGCGGTGTACTCGCCGGCCATGACCGACTTCATCTTCATGGTGAAGGACAGCTCCTACATGTTCGTCACCGGCCCCGAGGTGGTGAAGACCGTGACGCACGAGGAAGTGACCGCCGAGGAGCTCGGCGGCGCCTCGGCCCACACCACCAAGAGCGGCGTGTGCGACCTGGCCTTCGAGAACGACGTCGAAGCCATCCTGATGCTGCGGCGCTTCTTCAACTACCTGCCGCTGAACAACAAGGAAAAGCCCCCGGTGCGCCCCTCGGGCGACTCCGCCACGCGGCTGGACTTCTCGCTCGACACCCTGGTGCCGGACAACCCCAACAAGCCCTACGACATCAAGGAGCTCATCGCCAAGGTGGTTGACGATGGCGACTTCTTCGAGCTGCAGCCCGACTACGCCGCCAACATCGTGGTGGGCTTCGCGCGCATGGACGGCCAGAGCGTGGGCATCGTCGCCAACAACCCGCAGGTGCTCGCCGGCTGCCTGGACATCAAGAGCTCCATCAAGGCCGCGCGCTTCGTGCGCTTCTGCGACGCCTTCAACATCCCCGTGGTCACCTTCGTGGACGTGCCCGGCTTCATGCCCGGCACCGCCCAGGAGTACGGCGGCATCATCAAGCACGGCGCCAAGCTGCTGTACGCGTATGCCGAGTGCACGGTGCCCAAGATCACCGTCATCACCCGCAAGGCCTACGGCGGCGCCTATGACGTGATGAGCTCCAAGCACCTGCGCGGCGACGTCAACTTCGCCTGGCCCAACGCCGAGATCGCGGTGATGGGCGCCAAGGGCGCGGTGGAGATCATCTTCCGCGAGGAAAAGGGCGACCCGGCCAAGCTGGCGGCCAAGGAGGCCGAGTACAAGGCCCGCTTCGCCAACCCCTTCGTGGCGGGCGCGCGCGGCTTCATCGACGACGTGATCCAGCCGCACGAGACGCGCAAGCGCATCTGCCGCTCGCTGGTGATGCTCAAGGACAAGCAGCTCGACAACCCGTGGCGCAAGCACGGCAACATTCCGCTGTGATCGGGACTGCAGGAGAGGTAACTATGTTCAAGAAGATCCTGATCGCGAACCGCGGCGAAATCGCCTGCCGCGTCATCAAGGCGGCCAAGAAGATGGGCATCGCCACCGTGGCGGTGTACTCCGAGGCCGACAAGGACGCCCTGCACGTGGAACTGGCCGACGAGGCCGTGCTGCTGGGCCCGGCGCCCTCGCGCGAGTCCTACCTCGTGGCCGACAAGATCATCGCCGCGTGCAAGAGCACCGGCGCCGAGGCCGTGCACCCGGGCTACGGCTTCCTGTCGGAGAACGAGGACTTCGCGCGCCGCGTCGAGGAGGAAGGCATCGTCTTCATCGGCCCGAAGCACTACTCCATCGCGGCCATGGGCGACAAGATCGCCTCCAAGAAGCTCGCCAAGGAAGCCCAGGTCAACACCATCCCGGGCTGGAACGACGCCATCGAGTCGCCCGAGCAGGCCGTGTCCATCGCCAAGGACATCGGCTACCCGGTGATGATCAAGGCCAGCGCCGGCGGCGGCGGCAAGGGCCTGCGCGTGGCCTTCAACGACAAGGAGGCCTTCGAAGGTTTTGCTTCCTGCCGCAACGAGGCGCGCAACAGCTTCGGCGACGACCGCGTCTTCATCGAGAAGTTCGTCGAGGAGCCGCGCCACATCGAGATCCAGGTGCTGGGCGACGCGCACGGCAACGTGGTGTACCTCAACGAGCGCGAGTGCTCGATCCAGCGCCGCCACCAGAAGGTGATCGAGGAAGCGCCCTCGCCCTTCATCAGCGACGAGACCCGCCGCGCCATGGGCGAGCAGGCCGTGGCCCTGGCCAAGGCCGTGAAGTACCAGAGCGCGGGCACGGTGGAGTTCGTGGTCGGCAAGGACCAGTCCTTCTACTTCCTGGAGATGAACACCCGGCTGCAGGTGGAACACCCGGTCACCGAGTGCATCACCGGCCTGGACCTGGTGGAGCAGATGATCCGCGTGGCCGCGGGCGAGAAGCTGAGCTTCACGCAGGCCGACGTCAAGCGTGACGGCTGGGCCATCGAGTGCCGCATCAACGCGGAAGATCCCTTCCGCAACTTCCTGCCCTCCACCGGCCGCCTGGTGCGCTTCCAGCCCCCGGCGCAGGACCTGGTGGCCTCGCAGCCCGGCGTCGAAGGCGGCGGCGTGCGCGTGGACACCGGCGTCGAGGAAGGCGGCGAGATCCCGATGTTCTACGACTCGATGATCGCCAAGCTCATCGTGCACGGGACCGACCGCATGGACGCCATCCGCAAGATGCGCGAGGCCCTCAACGGCTTCGTCATCCGCGGCATCTCCAGCAACATCCCGTTCCAGTCGGCGCTGCTGGCGCACCCGAAGTTCGTCGCGGGCGACTTCAACACCGGCTTCATCGCCGAGCACTATCCGAAGGGCTTCAACGCCTCGGACGTGCCGCACGAGGACTCGGACTTCCTGGTGGCGCTGGCCGCCGCGGCCAACCGCCGCTTCCTGGAGCGCTCGGCCGGCATCAGCGGCCAGCTCAAGGGCCACAACGTGGGCATCGGCGAGGAGTTCGTCGTCATCGTCAAGGGCGAGCAGGGCAAGCACCAGTACCGCAACGTGACGGTCAAGCCCAACGGCGTGCTGGCCGTGACGGTCGGCGGCAAGCGCTACGAGCTGGCCAAGGACTGGGCCATCGGCAGCATCCGCGCCTCGGGCACCTGCAACGGCCAGGAATTCACCGCGCAGATCGAGCGCAGGGGCGTGTGGCTGCGCGTGGCGCACAACGGCCTGGTGATCGAGGCCATGGTGCTGACGCCCAGCAACGCCGAGCTCGCCAAGCTCATGCCCTACAAGGCACCGCCCGATACGTCGAAGTTCCTGCTGTCGCCCATGCCGGGCCTGCTGGCGGACCTGCTGGTGCAGCCGGGCCAGTCGGTACAGGCCGGTGAGCGCCTGGCCATCATCGAGGCCATGAAGATGGAGAACATCCTCGTGGCGGCGCAGGACGGCGTGGTGGACGCCGTGCTGGCCGGCAAGGGCGAGAGCCTGGCCGTGGACCAGCCCATCCTGAGGTTCAAGTGATGAGCAGCACGAAACCCTTCCGCATCCTGGGCATCCAGCAGATCGCCATTGGCGGCCCTGACAAGGGCAAGCTGAAGTCGCTGTGGGTGGACATGCTGGGCCTGCAGGTCAAGAGCACCTTCGTCTCCGAGCGCGAGAACGTGGACGAGGACATCTGCGCCCTCGGCAGCGGCCCCACCGCCGTCGAGGTGGACCTGATGCAGCCGCTGGACCCGCAGAAGAAGCCGGCCGTGCACGCCACGCCGCTGAACCACGTGGGCCTGTGGGTGGACGACCTGCCCAAGGCCGTGGAGTGGATGGCGGCCAACGGCGTGCGCTTCGCCCCGGGCGGCATCCGCAAGGGCGCCGCGGGCTACGACATCTGCTTCATCCACCCCAAGGGCAACGACGAGTTCCCGGTGGGCGGCGAAGGCGTGCTGATCGAGCTGGTCCAGGCCCCGCCTGAAGTGGTGCAGGCCCTGGGTTGAGGACAATCCAGGCTGCGGCGGACGGGTCCCCACGGCCCGTCCACCCTGGGATGTCGTGGGGCAGGGCCGCCAAGGCTCTGGCGCCGGCCCCGTCGGCGGCATCCCAGCCCGAACCGGCCCTTGGAGTTCGGGAGCCTTTTGGATTGTTCTTGAAGGGAAGCAGACCCCATGACCACCAACGCCGAGTGGCAGCGCCGCAGCCTTGCGAGCCTCTGGCACCCCTGTACGCAGATGCAGCGCGCGGCCACCGCCGTGCCGCCGCTGCCCATGGTCCGCGGCCAGGGCCCTTGGCTGTTTGACGCCGAGGGCCAGCGCTACTTCGACGCCCTCAGCAGTTGGTGGGTCAACCTCTTCGGCCACGCCGATGCCCGCATCGCCGCGGCCCTCAAGGAGCAGCTCGACACCCTGCCGCACGTGATGCTGGCCGGCTGCACCCACGCGCCGGCGGTCGAGCTGGCCGAACGGCTCTCGGCGCGCACCGGCGGCGCGCTGGGCCACGCCTTCTTCGCCAGCGACGGCGCCTCGGCCGTCGAGATCGCGCTGAAGATGAGTTTCCATCACTGGCGCAACCGCGGCCGTGCCGGCAAGGGCGAGTTCGTCTGCCTCAGGCAGGGCTACCACGGCGAGACGCTGGGCGCGCTGGCGGTGACGGACGTGAAGGTGTTCCGCGACGCCTACGACCCGCTGCTCATGCGCGCGCACCAGGTGATGTCGCCCGACGCCCGCCAGGCACAGCCCGGCGAGAGCGCGGCCGACGTGGCGGCGCGCGCGGTGGGCGAGGTGGAGATGCTGCTGCGCGAGCGCGGCGAGCGCATCGCCGCCGTCATCGTCGAGCCGCTGGTGCAGGGCGCCGCCGGCATGGCGATGCACGACCCGTCGTACCTGCGCGCGCTGCGCGCGCTGTGCACGCGCTTCGACGTGCACCTGATCGCCGACGAGATCGCGGTGGGCTGCGGGCGCACCGGGACTTTCTTTGCCTGGGAGCAGGCACTGCCCGAGGGCGCCTCGGACGCCGAGCGCCGCGCCGCCTGGCCGGACTTCATCACGCTGTCCAAGGGCATCAGCGGCGGCTTCCTGCCGCTGTCGCTGGTGCTGAGCACGGATGCCGTCTACCAGGCTTTCCTGGACGAGGATGTGGCACGCGGCTTCCTGCACTCGCATTCCTACACCGGCAACGCCCTCGCCTGCCGCGCGGCGCTGGCGGTGCTCGACCGCTTCGACCAGGAGGACGTGCTGGGCCGCAACGCCGTGCAGGCCGAGGCGCTGACGCGGGCGCTGCAACCGCTGCTCAATGACCCTCGCGTCGAACATGCACGGCAGCGGGGCATGATCTGGGCCTTCGACGTGCGGGCCGAGCATGCGGGCGGCAACTTCGCCGAGCGCTTCCACCTGGCGGGCCGGCGGCGGGAGCTGCTGATCCGCCCCATCGGCCGCACCGTGTACCTCATGCCGCCC
Source organism: uncultured Azohydromonas sp. (assembly GCF_937926365.1). Lineage (GTDB taxonomy): Bacteria > Pseudomonadota > Gammaproteobacteria > Burkholderiales > Burkholderiaceae_C > Azohydromonas. The sequence goes on from NZ_CALAOH010000245.1 coordinate 11,942, forward strand.
TACGTGCTGGACGAGGCGCTGTCGGCCTGGCTGGCGCAGCGCGTGCAGGCCACGCTCACGGACGTGCTGGAGCACCCCGATGCTGATCCAACACATCAACCGCCGACTGCTTGAGCTCGACGCCGCGGCGCTGCGCCGCCGCTTGCGCACGGCGGAGTCGCCCTGCACGCCACAGCAGTCCTTCGAGGGCGAGCAGGGCGGCGAGCCGCTGCTGGCCTTCTGCAGCAACGATTACCTGGGCCTGGCGCACCACCCCGCGCTGATCGAGGCCATGGCCGAGGGCGCTCGGCGCTGGGGCACCGGCAGCGGCGCCTCGCACCTGGTCAGCGGCCACATGCGGCCGCACGCGCAGGTGGAGGAACTCGTCGCGCGCTGGTTCGCGCCGCACATCCCGCACGCGCGCGCGCTGCTGATGGGCAGCGGCTTCGAGGCCAACCTGGCGCTGACCACGGCGCTGGGCGACGGCAGCGCCACCCTCTTCTGCGACAAGCTCAACCATGCCTCGCTCATCGACGGCGCGCGGCTGGCGGAGGGCGAGGTCAAGCGCTACGCGCACGGGCGGCTGGACGTGCTGGCGCAGCAGCTCGCCGCCTGCACCACGCCGATCAAGCTGATCGTGACGGACGCGGTGTTCAGCATGGACGGTGACATCGCCGACCTGCCCGGACTGCTGAAACTGGCCGAGGCGCACGATGCCTGGCTGATCCTGGACGACGCGCATGGCCTGGGCGTGCTGGGCGAATCGGGCCACGGCTCGGTGGAGCATTTCGGCCTGCGCAGCGAGCGGCTGATCTGCATGGGCACGCTGGGCAAGGCCGCGGGCGTATCGGGCGCCTTCGTGGTGGCGCACCCGGCCATCATCGAGTGGCTGATCCAGAAGGCGCGTTCCTTCATCTACACCACGGCCTCGTCGCCGGCGCTGGCGCACACGCTGCTGGCGAGCCTGAAGCTGATCGAAAGCCCCGAGGGCCGGGCGCGGCGCGCGCGGCTGCTGGGACTGATCGAGCAGCTGCGTACCGGGCTGCGGGCGCTGGTGGAGGTGCAGCCGGGCTGGAAGCTGGGCGAGAGCCCCACCGCGATCCAGCCGCTGATCGTGGGCGACAACGACACGGCGCTGAACCTGTCCGCGGCGCTGCGCCGGCGCGGCCTGTACGTGCCGGCGATGCGTCCGCCCACGGTGCCGGTGGGCACGGCGCGGCTGCGCATCACGCTCAGCGCCGGGCACACGCCGGCGCAGGTGGAGCAGCTGCTGCTGGCACTGGCGCAGGCCATGGGAGAAGCGCGATGAGCGGCGTGGCCCACGAGGGCCTGCGCGGCTGCTTCGTCACCGGCACCGACACGGGCGTGGGCAAATCCCACGTCAGCGCGGCGCTGCTGCACTGGCTGGGCCAGCGCGGCCACCGCGCCGCCGGCTACAAGCCCGTGGCCTCGGGCCTGGAGCGCGACGACCAGGGCCGGCTCTTCAACGAGGACGTGGAACAGCTGCGCCGCGCCGGCAGCGTGCCGCTGCCCGCGTCGCTGATCGGCCCCTGCCAGCTGCACACGGCCTGCGCGCCGCATATCGCCGCCGAGATCGACGGCGTGAGCATCGACCGCGTGGCGCTGCTGCGCGGAGCGCAGGCGGTGGCGCAGCGGGCGGACTTCATCGTGGTCGAGGGCGCGGGCGGGCTGGTGATCCCGCTGGGCGCCGACTGGGACAGCACGCAGCTCATGCGCGCGCTGGGCCTGCCCGTGGTGATGGTGGTCGGCCTGCGCCTGGGCTGCCTGAACCACGCCATCCTCACCGCCGACGGCCTGGCCCAGCGCGGGCTGCGCCTGGCGGGCTGGGTGGGCAACCTCATCGACCCCGACATGCCGTACCTGCAGCGCAACGTCGAGACGCTGCGGGATGAACTTTCACGCCGCTACCAGACACCCTGCCTGGGCGTGGTGCCGCATCTCGCCAACCCCGACCCGGCCGCCGTCGCGCAGCACCTGCACGGCGCCGTTCTCCAGAGCCTGTTCGGCCTGGAGTGACAATCCACCCCCTTGTTCAGAACCCATTGCCGAGCAGTAAGGACGCCATGAGCACCGTTGCCACCATTTCCGTTGACTCCCTGCGCCGCACGGTGCCTGCCG
>NZ_CALAOH010000246.1 GCF_937926365.1 uncultured Azohydromonas sp.
CGCCCCCGCCCTGGGACGCCGCCTGGCCGCAGCGCGGGCCGCTGGCGTGGGTCGTGCGCCAGGACGCCAGGCCCGGCCGCCCGGCCGGCGGCGGGATGAACCACTGGGTGGCGCACGCCACGGCGGCGTGGAGCGCGACCTACCTGGAAAGCGGCGCCGACACGGTGCAGGCGTTGCTGCAGGACGCGCTGGCCGAGGCGCTGGACCGCCGCCCGCGTTGGGCCCATGCCGCCGTGCACCGCTGGCGCTATGCCCTGGCGCCGCGCAGCGACGGCGCACCCCAGCTCTGCTGGTGGGACCCGGCGCTGAGCCTGGGCGTGTGCGGCGACTTCCTCGGCGGTGCCGGCGTGGAAGGTGCCTGGCTCTCGGGCCGCGCCCTGGCGGCGGCCATCGTGCCGGGCGCCGTGGGCTGAGCCCTGGGCGCGCCTCCGGGTGCGCCCAGGGCCATGCCTTCGCGTTCTTCCAGGGACGCCGCTTGCCATGCGGTGAGTGAACGAAGACTTCCCAACGCTGCGTTGCGAATTGGAGTACCGCGATGAGCACGACGACCGACCTGCTGCCGCCCGATGGAACCCCGCAGGTGGCGCTGGTGACGGGGGCGCGCGGCGGCATCGGCCGCGCGGTGGTGGCGCAGTTGCGCGCGCAAGGACACCGCGTCGCGGCGGTGGGACGCGATGCCGACAGGCTGGCCGAAGTGCAGGCGCACGCCCACATTGCCGCGGACACGACCACGCCCGAAGGAGCCGCCGCGGCGGTGGCCGAGTGCTGGAGCACGCTGGGCGGCGCGCCCACGCTGCTGGCGCATTGCGTGGGCAGCACGCTCATCGCCCCGCTGCACCGCAGCGAACCGCCGCAACTGCGCGAGCTGCTGCGCGTGAACCTGGAAAGCGCACTGTTCATGCTGCAGGCCTGGATCGAACCGCTGCGCGGCGCGGGGCGGCCGGGCGCGGCGGTGCTGGTGTCCAGCGTGGTGGCGCGCGTGGGCGTGGCCAACCACGAGGCCATCGCCGCGGCCAAGGGCGGCGTGGAGGCGCTGGTGCGCGGCGCCGCCGCCACCTACGCGTCGCTGGGGCTGCGCATCAACGCCGTGGCGCCGGGCATGACGGCCACGCCGCTCACCGCCGGGATGCTCGGCGCGCCGGCGCTGCGCGAGGGCGCGGCGCGGCAGGCGCCGCTGGGCGGCGTGCAGAGTGCCGAGGAGGTGGCCGAGGCCATCTGCTGGCTGCTGTCCTCGCGCGCGGCCCGCGTCACGGGACAGGTGCTGCCGGTGGACGGCGGCTTCACGGCGGTGCGGCCGGTGGTGAAGTGAGCCCGGTTCGTCCCGAGCGGAATTCGCTTGAAGGACGGGTCGGCATGCCCCCCCAGGGTGGCGGCCCATGCCCCCGACAATGCCTCGCACCGTGCATGCGCCGGTCCGGGCGCGGCGATCATGCGCCGGGGCTTCCGCCTCGGATGCCCCTTCCGCCCGGCCCACGGCCGCCTCACCGCCCCTTCAGGATCCCCCGATGCTGCTCACCCTGCGCCTGACCCGCCACTTCCGTCTTGCCGCCTGTGCCCTGGCCGCCGCGCTGCTTGCCGCCTGCGGCGGCGGTGGCGACGGAGACGGCGGCCCGGCCCGGCCGCCCGTGGAGCCGCAGCCCGTCAACCAGGACGTGCCGGCGGCCGACTACCCCGACTCGGCCCGGCTGACCCTGTACCAGCAACTCAACACCGTGCGGCTGGGCGCCGGCGCCGGTGCGGCGCGGCAGAACGTGCGGCTGGACCGGGCAGCGGCGAATCACCTGGATTACCTGCGCATCAACGGCGTGTCGGCCGGCCATGGCGAGCAGCCTGGGCTGCAGGGCTTCACCGGCAGTACGCCCGGCGCGCGCGTCACCGCGGCCGGCTACGCCTGGAGCTTCGTCAGCGAGGACCTGGCCTGGGGCTCCGCCTTCACGCCGATGCAGTGCCTGGACCTGCTGCTGTCCAGCGTCTACCACCTGGCGAGCCTGCTGGCCGAGCAGGTGGACATGGGCGTGGCCTTCGGCCTGGCGGGCGGCGTCAACGGCTGCGTCTTCAATTTCGGCGTGCCCCGGGGCGGCGCGCCGCAGCGGCCCGCGTCCAGCGTGGTGAAGGCCTACCCTTACCCCGGCCAGCGCGGCGTGGCCACCACCTTCGTGCCCGCCACCGAGTCGCCCAACCCCATGCCCGACGTGGGCGGCCGCGGCGTGGGGCAGCCGGTGTTCGTCTCCATGCGCGCGCAAGGCGCCAGCGACGGCGCGGGCTACACGGTGAGCGCCTTCACGCTGCGCGACGCTACGGGCGCGGCGGTGGCGTCGCGGCTGATCGCCGACAGCGCCACGACGGGCCCGGACGTGACGGCCGACCCGGTCGAGCCCGGGCTGCGCCCCGGCGAGGTGTTCCTGGTGCCGCTGTCGCCGCTGGCCGCGGGCAGCACCTACACGGCGAGCTTCTCCGGCAGCAACGGCAGCGTGCCGTACACGGCGACGTGGCAGTTCACGACGCGGTGAGCGGCGGCGCCGGCGGCGGCCGGGTTCACGCCTCCACTGCCTGCCGGTGTTCCAGGAACTCCTGTGCCGCCTCGCGCCCCAGCGCGTCGAGCTCGGACAGGAACAGCGGGCCGCGCAGCAGCTTGGTGGCGTAGTCCAGCACCTGCGTGTGCACACGCGGGGTCCGGTACTTGACCTCGCGCCAGTCGCCTTCGGGCGCGCCCGGGTGCTCCGGCACGTCGGACCAGCCGTCCAGCGAGATGCCCCAGAGCTGCACCTTCTTGTAGCGGTCGCGCCCCGCGGCGGAGAGCGCGCCGCTGTCGTGCATGGCGTTGATGCGGCGGATGAAGCGCTTCTCCTGCTCCAGCGACAGGTTGCCGGCCAGCTCGTTGCGGCGGTCGGCGATCTCGGTGGCGCGCGTGGGCGGCTCGATGGCGATGCGCCCCGCCCCGTTGCGCCGCGCCACGGGGTTGATGCGCACGATCCAGATCTCGTCGGGTTTGACCTCGCGCTCCCTGAAGCCCAGGAAGTCGCTGATGGGCGGGTTCTGCGACAGCAGCCCGTCCCAGTAGTAGGCCGAGGCGGGCTCGGCGCTGTCCCCGGGCGCCGTGCCCTGGGCGTGGCGCGCGGCCTTCATGGGCGTGGCGATGCCCACCGAGGGAAAGAGGTCCGGCAGCGCGGTGGAGGCCACCACCTGGTCCAGCAGCGGCGGGTGGGCGGGCGTGCCGATGAAGGGCTCGAACACGCCCTGGTTGACGTTGGCCGCGCCGATGAGCAGCACGGGGAAGTTCGGGGGCGCCTTGTGCAGCGACTTCAGCCGCGCGCGGTGCAGGCCGCCCTCGGCCTCGGCCAGCGGCTGCAGGAAGGAAAGGTCGCCGGCGGCCTCCGCGATCTGCGCGCGCATGTGGGCCTGGATGGCGCGCGTGGCGGCGCTGGGCGTGGAGGCGGAGGCCAGTGCGGGCACGGCGCTTTCCATGCTGGCCATGCCGACCACCGCGAGGTTGGTGAGCAGGTCGTAAGGGAAGCGGCCGAAAAGCTGCGCGGCGTTGTTCTTCCAGAAGCGCTCCACCGCCAGCGGCTCGTCCTCGGCGAAGCGATGGCCCTGGCGGATGCGCAGCAGGTCCAGCCAGGCGAGGTAGGCGCTGACGGCGCCGCCGGAGGTGCCGCTCAGGCCCACGACCTCGTGGCCATCGAGTACCAGGCGCTGTTGCGCATCGACGTGCACCCGGCGCAGCAGCGCGGCGAGCACGCCGCCGGTGAACGCGCAGTGCGAGCCTCCGCCCTGGCAGGCGATGGCGATTTTTTTCATGGGGTCCTCCTTCCACGACTTCCCGGACCGCGGGCCGGCAGCGGTCCCGCACCGGATGTCCCATCCGGCGGGACGGATTCTCGGCCGGGGTGCCGGCCCGGCAGGTGGGCAAGGGTCAAGGCGCGCCTGGGAAGGGACTCAGGGCGTGAAATCTGCACTCGCTGTTGTCGTAGAGCCAGGCCCACGCCGGCGCGCGCACGCCGTAGAGGGCCCACATGTCCGGATTGGTGAAGCCGAGCTTGCGGCCCACGGGGCGCTCGCCACGCGCCAGGCGCGCCGCGTGCGCCAGGGCGGCGACGGCATAGGCGTCGTCCAGGTCAAAACCGGGGATGCGGGCGCTGAAGGGCTCGACCTGGCGCACCTCAGGTTGGGCAGCCTGGATCTCGTCGGCGATGTCCTGGAACTGGAGGGAAGAAAGCATGTCGGCGCCTTTCGTTCGGGCCTTGGAGGGCGGGCCGCCGATTTGACCCGCACCACCATCCGCCGCGCAGGCACCCGCAGCGTGGCGGGGAAGACACAAAGGCCGTGAAATCCGCACCCCTCGCGGCCGATGGGTATGCCAAGGGAGGATTACCGAACGGGATGCTTTGAGTTAGGGTTAACCCTAGATGCCGGGATACGCTGCCGGAGCGCGCAACGGGCGTTGCGTGCCGCAGAGAGGGATCCCGCTCTCACAAGGAGTATTGCGACATGAGCGCCATCGTGACCCTGCCCACCGTCCGGACCCTGGGCACTGCCGTCGTCGTGGGCCTGGGAAGCGTCCTGAAGGCAGCCTGGAACCTGGTGCAGGCCCTGGACCACACCCATGTCCGCACCGAGATGCTGGAGATGGCCGGCCAGCTTCAGCACAGCGACCCGGCCAATGCCCGGCGGCTGCGGCGGGCGGCGTATGAGAACTGGATGAATTGAAGACGAAGGGCGCCAGAGGCGCCCCGGCCATTGGCCGTGGAAAACGCGATTTCGGGGCTCGACCTTTTCGGCCAGCTGCCCGGCGCCAAGTTCTACAAGCCGCCAGCGCTCGAAACGCAGCGCGAATTCCTCGCCGGCCAGGCCCAGGGAGCGGTTCTGGAATCCCAAGGACTGCAGCAGTGGCACCACCGTGGCGTCGCCGCCGGAAAACTCATCCGGCCTCAAGGCGCCCAACTCGGGAAACTGATAGCCGAAAGCCACGCCGACGATGGCCTTGGAATCGGCTTCGATGCCGGTTTTGGGGTCGATGACGAAATAGTCGCGGGCGGGTTTGAAACCGTATTCCTGCAGAAAATCTGCGCGACCGGCACCTACGAACTCATCCAGTGCATCCTGAATGGCGGCAGGGCTGGTGAGGCGTGAGAGATGGCGGCTCACAAATGAAAGGGGATGGAAGACACGAGGAAACGGCCCCTTTCGGGGCCGTCTTAGTCACATATCAAGCGTCGATATTCGCCGCCCTCAACGCATTGGTCTCGATGAAGTCGCGCCGCGGCTCGACCTCGTCGCCCATGAGCATCGTGAACACCCGGTCGGCCTCGATCGCGTCCTCGATCTGTACCTTCAGCAGCCGGCGCACGGCCGGGTCCATGGTGGTTTCCCAGAGCTGCTCGGGGTTCATCTCGCCCAGGCCCTTGTAGCGCTGGCGGCCGACGCTGTTCTCGGCCTGGCCCATCAGCCACGCCATCGCGGCGCGGAAGTCCGCCACCTTCTGCTCCTTGGCGCGATCGCCCTCCCCGCGCCGGGCCACCGCGTCCGGACCCAGCAGGCCCTTGAAGGTGATGCCGGCCTTGCTCAGCGCCTCGTAGTCGGCGCCGTGCACGAAGTCCTGCGTGATCACGCTGCTCTTGAGGTTGCCATGGTGCCGGCGGCTGATGCGCAGCTGGTGCTTGTCGGTGCGCTCGTCGAACTCGGCGGCCACCGCGGCGTCATGCAGCGCGGCCTTGAGCGCCGCGGCGCTGGCTTCCGCCGCGGCGGCGCTGTCCAGGTCCAGCGTCAGGCCGTCGGCGATGGCGCGTAGCGCCTCCACGTCCATCCAGTTCTGCAGGCGCTCGATGACGTTGTTGGCCTGCACGTAGGCGCGCGCCTTCTCCTCCAGGTCGGCACCGGTGATGGCCGCGCGGCCGTCGCCCGGGTCGATCGAGGCGCCGTCCAGCGCCACGCGCATCAGGTACACGTCCAGCTCGGCCGCGTCCTTGAGGTACTGCTCCTGCTTGCCGTGCTTGACCTTGTACAGCGGCGGCTGCGCGATGTAGATGTGTCCGCGCTCAACCAGATCGGGCATCTGCCGGTAGAAGAAGGTCAGCAGCAGCGTGCGGATGTGGGCGCCGTCCACGTCCGCGTCGGTCATGATGATGATGCGGTGGTAGCGCAGCTTGTCGGGGTTGAAGTCGTCCCCGCCCATGCCCTTGCCGATGCCCGTGCCCAGCGCCGTGATCAGCGTCAGGATCTCGTTGGAGCTCAGCAGCTTCTCGTAGCGCGCCTTCTCCACGTTCAGGATCTTGCCGCGCAGCGGCAGGATCGCCTGGAACTTGCGGTCACGCCCCTGCTTGGCCGAGCCGCCGGCGCTGTCGCCCTCCACGATGTAGATCTCGCACAGCGACGGGTCCTTCTCCTGGCAGTCGGCCAGCTTGCCGGGCAGCCCCAGGCCGTCGAGCACGCCCTTGCGGCGCGTCATCTCGCGCGCCTTGCGCGCGGCCTCGCGGGCCCGCGCGGCCTCGACGATCTTGCCGCACACGATCTTGGCGTCGTTGGGGTTCTCCAGCAGCCACTCGGCGAGCTTGGCCGCCACCACCTCTTCCACCGGGCCGCGCACCTCGGAGCTCACGAGCTTGTCCTTGGTCTGGCTGGAGAACTTGGGCTCGGGCACCTTGACGCTGACCACGCAGGCCAAACCCTCGCGCATGTCGTCGCCGGAGATTTCCACCTTGGCCTTCTTGGCCAGTTCGTTGTCCTCGATGTACTTGTTGATCACCCGCGTCATCGCCGCGCGCAACCCCGTGAGGTGCGTGCCGCCGTCGCGCTGCGGAATGTTGTTGGTGAAACAGAGCACCTGCTCGCTGAAGCCCTCGTTCCACTGCATCGCGACTTCCACGCCGATGGTGGTGTTCTGGTCGCTGACCTTCTCGCCGATGGCGTGGAACACGTTGGGGTGCAGCACCCGCTTGCCGGTGTTGATGAACTCCACGAAGCCGCGCACGCCACCGGCGTAGGCGAAGTCGTCTTCCTTGGCGTTGCGCTCATCGACGAGCTTGATCTTCACGCCGTTGTTCAGGAAGGACAGCTCGCGCAGCCGCTTGGCCAGCACGTCGTAATGAAAATCGACGTTGGTGAAGATCGTCTCGTCGGGCAGGAAGTGCACCTCGGTGCCGCGCTTCTCGGTCTCGCCGATGATCTTCATCGGGCTGATCTCGACGCCGTTGCGTTGCTCGATCACCCGGTCTTGCGGAATGCCGCGCTTGAACTCCAGGAAGTGCACCTTGCCGTCGCGGCGCACCGTCAGGCGCAGCGACTTGGACAGCGCGTTGACGCACGACACGCCCACGCCGTGCAGGCCGCCCGAGACCTTGTAGCTGTTCTGGTTGAACTTGCCGCCGGCGTGCAGCTCGGTCAGCGCGATCTCGGCGGCCGAGCGCTTGGGCTCGTGCTTGTCGTCCATCTTCACGCCGGTGGGAATGCCGCGGCCGTTGTCGATGACGGAGATGGAGTTGTCCGAGTGGATGGTGACGATGATGTCGTCGCAGTACCCGGCCAGCGCCTCGTCGATGGAGTTGTCCACGACTTCGAACACCAGATGGTGCAGGCCGGTCCCGTCGGAGGTGTCACCGATGTACATGCCGGGGCGCTTGCGCACCGCCTCCAGGCCTTCAAGGATCTGGATGCTGCCTTCGCCGTAGCCGCCGTCGCCCTGGATTTGAGGAGTGTTCTGGTCGCTCATGTGCTGTCTCGCAAGGCCCGCGGCGCGCGGCGCAGGGGCCCATAAAAATGCCGAAGCGGGCTCGCGGCCCGCTGTGTGTCTTGCCGTCAGATGCGCATCGGCATCACGACGTACTTGAAGTCGTCCCGTTCGGGCACCGTGATCAGCGCGCTGGCGTTGGCGTCCTGCAGCTCGACCTTGACCATGTCCTGGCCCATGTTGGCCAGCGCGTCCATCAGGTACGTGACGTTGAAGCCGATCTCGATGGCGTCGCCGTTGTAGTCGATCTCCAGCTCTTCCTTCGCTTCTTCCTGCTCGGCGTTGCTGGAGGCGATGCGCAGCAGCCCGGGCTCGATGTTGACGCGCACGCCCTTGAACTTGTCGCTGGTCATGATCGCGGCGCGCTGCAGGCTCGCCAGCAGTGGCGCGCGGCCCAGCGTGACGCTGTTGCGGTGGTTCTTGGGGATGACGCGGTTGTAGTCGGGGAACTTGCCCTCGACCAGCTTGGTGACGAACTCCATGCCCGAGAACGCGAACTTGGCCTGGTTGCCGGCAAAGCGCATCTCGATGGCGTCCTCCTCCTTGCCGTCCTTGAGCAGCCGCATCAGCTCCAGCACGGTCTTGCGCGGAAGAATCACCTCCTGCTTCGGGATCTCCGCCTCCAGCGTGGCCTGCGCCAGTGCCAGGCGGTGGCCGTCGGTGGCCACCAGCGTGAGCTTCTTGCCCTCGGCCACGAACAGGATGCCGTTGAGGTAGTAGCGGATGTCGTGCACCGCCATGGCGAAGTGCACCTGGTCGATCAGCCCGCGCAGCACCTTCTGCGGCACCGAGAAGGCCGGGCCGTAATCCGCTGCTTCCTGCACCAGCGGGAAGTCCTCGGCCGGCAGCGTCTGCAGCGTGAAGCGGCTCTTGCCACCCTGCAGCGTGAGCTTGCTCTGGTTGGCCGACAGCGACACGACCTGGTCGGCGGGCAGGGTGCGCAGGATGTCGATGAGCTTGCGCGCGCCCACGGTGGTGGCGAAGGCGCCCGCGTCGCCGCCGAGCTGCGCGTGGGTGCGGACCTGGATCTCCAGGTCGCTGGTGGTGAACTCGATGTCGTCGCCGTTCTTGCGCAGCAGCACGTTGGCGAGGATCGGCAGCGTGTGGCGGCGCTCGACGATGCCGGAGACCGCCTGCAGCGCCCCCAGCAGCTGTTCCTGGGGTGCCTTCAGAACAATCATGTCGTCCTCTTTGATTTAGGAAATCTGTCTATTTTCGCCCGGCGCGGAGGCCTTTCACCTGCTGGCAAGCAGCGATCCGCGAGCAGGCAAGGGCGCCGGGCCGTGAACGTCAAGCCGGGAGATGTCCCGGCGCGCCTCCGGGGCCGTCGCGCCCCCCAGGAGCACCAAAGGCCCGGACGTTAGTTGTCCAGGCCTTCGCAAATGGGGGCGAAACGGCCGTTCTCAACCGCGCTGCGTCAGCCCTTGAGCGTCTGCTCCAGCACGTGCAGTTGCTGGTTGAGCTCGGTGTTCTTTTGGCGCTCTCCGCCGATCTTGCGTACCGCGTGCAGCACGGTGGTGTGGTCGCGGCCGCCGAAGAGCTCGCCGATCTCCGGCAGGCTCTTCTGTGTCATCTCCTTGGCCAGGTACATGGCGATCTGGCGCGGGCGCGCGATGCTGGCCGGGCGCTTCTTGGAGTACATGTCGGCGACCTTGATCTTGTAGAAGTCGGCCACCGTCTTCTGGATGTTCTCCACGCCGATTTGGCGGTTCTGGATGGAGAGCAGGTCCTTGAGCGCCTCGCGCGCGAGGTTGATGTTGATTTCCTTCTGGCTGAAGCGCGAGTAGGCCAGCACCTTGCGCAGCGCGCCTTCGAGCTCGCGCACGTTGGCGCGCACGTTCTTGGCGATGAAGAAGGCCACGTCCTCGGGCATGGCGGTGCCTTCGGCGTCGGACTTCTTCATCAGGATTGCCACGCGCATCTCCAGCTCCGGCGGCTCGATGGCCACCGTCAGGCCGGCATCGAAGCGGCTGGTGAGGCGCTCGTCGATGTCCACCAGCCCTTTCGGGTAGGTGTCGCTGGTCATGATGATGTGCGCGCGCTTGGCCAGCAGCGCCTCGAAGGCGTTGAAGAACTCCTCCTGCGTGCGCTCCTTGCCGGCGAAGAACTGCACGTCGTCGATGAGCAGCAGGTCCAGCGAGTGGTACTTGGCCTTGAGCTCGTCGAAAGTCTTGCGCTGGTAGTTTTTCACCACATCCGTGATGAATTGCTCGGCGTGCAGATACAGGATGCGCGCCTCGGGGTTGTCCTTGAGCAGCGCGTTGCCCACGGCGTGGATCAGGTGCGTCTTGCCCAGGCCCACGCCGCCGTAGATGAACAGCGGGTTGTACATGTGCCCCGGCGCGCCCGCGACGTGCAGCGCGGCGGTGCGCGCCATCTGGTTGGCGCGGCCGGGCACGAGCGTGTCGAAGGTCAGGGCCGGGTTGAGCCGGTTCAGCGACTGCGCCGGCGCGGGTGCCGGGCGCACCGGCGGCGTCGCGAGGGCGGCCGGCGCGTGCGGCGTGCCGTTGAACAGATCGCCGGTGGGGGTGGTGCTGCTGCGCGGGACGGGGCGTTCGATGGGAGCGGCGGGGCGGGCCGCCAGCGTCAGCTCCAGACGCACCGTCTTGCCGGCCACGTCGGAGAGCACCTGCTCGATACGCGCTGCGTACTGCGAGCGGATCCAGTCGAGCTTGAAGCGGTTGGGCACCTTCAGGCTCACCACCGTGGCATCCCCCTCGTCGGCCACGTCGGCGGGCGGCAGGGGGCGGATCCAGGTGTTGAACTGCTGTTCGGGCAACTCGGCTGCCAGGCGTGCGCAGCCCTGTTGCCAGAGGTCGTTGCTCATTGTGGAAAACTCTTTCATGAGCGGCGGGATTGTACGGTCCCGCCGCGGGGCGAGGCGGTGGTTATCCACAGATTGAAGCCCGCCGTCAACAAGCTTGTTGCACGGCTTCATTGACCGCACGCGGTGCTTCTGCTGTAATCGCGGGTTTCCCGGATGCGCGAGTTTCGGGTGCGTCTTTGCGCCTACCCGAGCAGATCGATCCTTGCGCCGGGCTCCGCGCTGCAGAACTAACTCAGTTTCCTGCTCACGCTGCCAGCAGGTGGTGTACAGCGTGTGGGCGCGTGCGGCAGGGCAGGCGATCGCCTCGTGCGCCGTCGCGACGCGGCCGTCCGGCGCAGGAGCTCAAAGCGCCTGGCCGGGCCCGGGCAGCGACCCCCAGCCGGGCCCCTTCCCGAGAGAACTGCCGAGGATTTTCGTCATGAAACGCACCTATCAAGCTTCCAAGACCCGCCGCGCCCGTACCCATGGTTTCCTGGTGCGCATGAAGACCCGCGGCGGCCGTGCCGTGATCGCCTCCCGCCGCGCCAAGGGCCGCAAGCGCCTGGCCGTCTGAGCGCAGACACCCGCACGGTGATCGGCCGCCTCACGAGCGCGGCCGATTTCCAGCGCGTGCTGCAGACCCGGCAGCTGTCGCGCAGTCCGCTATTCGCGGCCCATCATCTGCGCCAGCGCCCCGGCCCTGCGGCGCAGTTGTCAACAGCCCCCGGCTCCGAGCCTGCGGCGCCTGTGGATGACCTGGTCTCCGGCTGGTGGCTGGGGTTGGTGGTGCCCAAGCGCCACGCCCGCCGTGCCGTCACACGCAGCCTGATCAAGCGCCAGATGCGAGAAGCCCTGCGGCGCCATCACCAGCACCTGCCTCCTGGGCAGTGGGTGCTGCGCCTGCGCGCGCCCATCGACACCCGGCAGTTTCCTTCCGCGGCCTCCGACGCGCTGCGCGCCGTCGTGCGCGCGGAGTTGGAGAAGCTGCTCGGCCGCATCACGCCCTGAGCGCGAGCCGCCGCGCCCGCTGATGACTTCTCCGCCATGGCCGCGCCGCTTCCATCCCCGACCGATGTCCCGGCCCCGCGCGGCTGGCGTGCCCTGCCGCAGCAGCTGCTCATCGGCGCGGTGCGCGGCTACCGGCTGCTGCTGAGCCCCTGGCTCGGCAGCGCCTGCCGCTTCGAACCCACCTGCTCGGCCTACGCATTGGAGGCGCTGCAGCGCCACGGTGCAGCGGCCGGCGCGTACCTGACCACCGCCCGGCTGCTGCGCTGCCATCCCTGGTGCGCTGGCGGCCACGACCCCGTGCCAGCGCAGCCGCCCCGCCTGTTCACTCGGCTGCTGCGCACACCGGCGACGGCGGATAAACCGTCGTCCGCTGATTCCCTTCCGACCCGGAACTCTCCATGACCGATATACGCCGCACCTTGCTGTGGGTGCTGTTCACGATGTCGCTCGTCCTCCTGTGGGACGCGTGGAACAAGCACAACGGCCAGCCCTCGTTTTTCGGCCCGCGTCCGACGGCCACGGCGCCGGCGGCGGCCGGCAGCGCACCGGCGGGCGTGCCCGCGCCGGCG
>NZ_CALAOH010000247.1 GCF_937926365.1 uncultured Azohydromonas sp.
TATGCCTCGCGCGCTTGCGTGTCGCCTGCGGTGGGCGCGGCCGGCACGTCCGCGAGCTGCAGCTCGTCCGGCGTCAGCCACAAGCCCTGGCGGCGCAGCCAGGCGCCAACCTCGGGACGGCTGGTCCACACCGCCAGGGGCACGGCCAGCAGCAGCGGCAGCCACACCGGCGCCAGCGTCGGCACTTCCGCCAGCCAGGCCACGGCCGCGGCCGGCACGGCCCAGGGGCCGAAGCGGCGCAGCGCGTCGCCCCAGCGCAGGGCCACCGCGTCGCGCGAGGGCGACTTCCAGTCCAGCTTCAGGCCCGTGAGCGCGCCCACCACGAACACGGTGTGCGCCAGCATGCGCAGCGGCGCCTGCAGGGCCGACAGCAGCGCCTCCAGTAGCGCGCCGGCCACCAGCCGCGCCGTGCCGCCGAACTGCGCCGCTTGGCCGCGGTGCAGGATCAGCGCCACGCCCAGCGCCCGGGGCGCGGCCAGCATCGCCAGCGTCAGCACCCACAGCAGCGGCGCGCTGGAGAAGACGTGGGCAGCGCCGTCATCGGCGGCCAGCACGCCCAGGACCATGAACAGCAGCCACAGCGGTGAGGCGACGTAGGACAGCGCGCCGCTGATGAACATGGCGCGGTGCACCGGCGCAAAGCCCGGCTCGGCCACCAGCCAAGCGTTCTGCAGGTTGCCCTGGCACCAGCGGCGGTCGCGCTGCAACTCGTCGAGCAGGTGCGCCGGCGGCTGCTCGAAGCTGCCGGGCAGGTCCACCAGCCAAACCTCGTAGCCGGCGCGGCGCATCAGCGCGGCCTCCACGAAGTCGTGCGACAGGATCTCGCCGCGCAGGCCGCCGCGCCCGGGCAGCGGCGCCAGCGCGCAGTGCTGCATGAAGGGCTCCACGCGCAGCATCGCGTTGTGGCCCCAGTAGTGGGACTCGCCCATCTGCCAGCAGCGCAGGCCCGCGCCGAACAGCGGTGCCGCGACGCGGCCGAGGAACTGCTGCGCGCGCGCATGCAGCGTGTCGTGGCCGCGCGCCACGGGCTGCGTCTGCAGGATGCCCACGCGCGGGTGCTGCTCCATCAGCGCGCGCATGCTCACCAGGCACTCGCCGCTCATCACGCTGTCGGCATCCAGTACCACCATGTAGCGGTAGAGCGCGCCCCAGCGGCGGCAGAAGTCGGCCACGTTGCCGGCCTTGCGCTTGGTGCGGCGGCGGCGGTGGCGGTAGTAGATGCGCTCGCCCAGGCCCGGGCCCAGTTGCGCGCGCAGCGCTTCCCAGGCGCGCAACTCGGCGGCACGCAGCGCTGGGTCGCCGGTGTCGGAGAGGATGAAGACATCGAAGGCGCCGTCCTGGCCCGTGGCGCGCAGCGACTCGCAGGTGTCGCGCAGCCCGGCAATGACGGTGTCGATGTCCTCGTTGCAGATGGGCATGGCCAGCGCCACACGCGCGGCCGGGTCGGGCGCCGCACCGGCGGCCAGCCGCTCGGCCGACAGCGCGTGCGGGTCGCCGCGCAGCAGGCTTACGTAGCCGGCCAGCGCGGTGAAGCAGCCGGCGCTGACCCAGCCGAAGAGCAGGAAGAACAGCAGCAGGTGAGCGGCTTCAATCCAGTCCAGCCCGTCCGCGGCGGCTGGTTGCGCCAGCACCAATGTGGCCGCGGTGGCGGACAGGCCCACGGCCGCGAGCAGCCTGGTGCGGCGCCGCCGCGCGGCCTGCAGCCAGGGCTGCGGGGCCGGCATGCGCTCGCGCGAGCGGGTGCGTTCATCTCCGCCGGTGCCGCGCAGCAGGGATTGCAGCGCGGCGCTGGGGCCAAACCAGCGACGGGGTGTCATGGGCCGCCTCTTCAGAGGCGGCATGGTGGCGGTACGGGCCGCGGTGTTTTGGTCGACGCTCATTGCGGCTGGATGGCGTGGCTCCATGTTTTGCTCAGCACCTGGGTGCCCAATTGATGAAAGACGCGCAGCTCCACAGGTTGCGTGCGCGCCGGACGCTGCCGAGGCGGCGTCATGCACCCACCACCGTAAAACGACGGGCGGTAGGCGTTTGCCTGGTCGGCCCCGGTGCCAGCCCGGGTGGCAAGGTTCATCACCCCGTCCGGCGCGAGGGCCGATGGCGTCAGTAACGCGTAAGCAGCGAAATCGATTACACGTCCCGGCGCGTTTTCGCGTTCCGTGCTGTACGGCCGCCGTTGCGCGAAATCGAGTGCGTGCTCGCGCAACCCGGCGACCGGAACGCCCCATGCCCGTACGGCGCTGCCCACCGCCAGGCGATTGGCGGGCGAAAAAGGCAAAGCGTTTCTGATGGGGCGCCACCGTGAAGCGGCGCTGCGGGATGGATTCATGGGGTTCGGAATGGCACGAAACGTGCCGGGAGGTGCGCCCGATCGGGGCAGGGCAAGCCTATACGGGTGCTTTTTGACGCAACGTTTCCGGGGCGCCCGGGGTGAAACGAGTTGTGGTGCCTCTCTGGGCGGCTGGGCGATGCCCGTGCGCAGCCCCGGGACTCGGGAATACCCAGGGGCGGCGTGGCACACTCGCGCGCTTTCCTAGACCCCCCGATCGACCCGAGTTGGAAAAAATCCTGTTGCAGATTGCGGACGAGCTGAAGGTTCGGCCCGCGCAAGTGCAGGCGGCCGTGGAGCTGCTCGATGGCGGGGCCACCGTGCCCTTCATCGCCCGTTACCGCAAGGAAGCCACCGGCGCCCTGGACGACGCGCAACTGCGCGAGCTGGAAGCCCGGCTGTCCTACCTGCGCGAGCTGGAGGACCGCCGCGCGGCAGTGCTCAAGAGCATCGAGGAGCAGGGCAAGCTCACGCCGGAGCTGCGCGCGGCCATCCTGGCGGTGCCCACCAAGCAGGAGCTCGAAGACCTGTACCTGCCCTACAAGCCCAAGCGCCGCAGCAAGGGGCTGATCGCGCGCGAGGCCGGGCTGGAGCCACTGGCCGACAAGCTGCTGGCCGACCCGATGCTCGATCCGCTGGCCGAGGCCGCCGCCTTCCTCAACCCCGAGGCGGGCTTCGCCGACGCCTTCGCCGTGCTCGACGGCGTGCGCGACCTGCTCTCCGAGCGCTGGGCCGAGGACGCCGCGCTGGTGGGCCCGCTGCGCGAGTGGTTGTGGGCCGAAGGTTTCATCCGCAGCAAGCGCGTCGAGGGCAAGGACGAGAACAACGCCGACGTCGCCAAGTACCGCGACTACTTCGACCACCAGGAGCCGATCCGCGGCATGCCCTCGCACCGCGCGCTGGCGGTGTTCCGCGGGCGGGCGCAGGAAATCTTGGACGTGCGGCTGGTGCTGGACGAAGAGCTCGTCCCTGGCCAGCCCTCGCTGGCTGAGGGTAAGATCGCCATCCACCTGGGCTGGAGCCACCGCAAGCGCCCGGCCGATGAGCTGATCCGCAAGACCATCGCCTGGACCTGGAAGGTCAAGCTGAGCCTGAGCCTGGAGCGGGACCTGTTCTCGCGCCTGCGCGAGGAGGCGGAGATGGTGGCGATCAAGGTCTTCGCCGAGAACCTGCGCGACCTGCTGCTGGCTGCGCCCGCGGGCAAGCGCGTGGTGATGGGGCTGGACCCGGGCATCCGCACCGGCGTGAAGGTGGCGGTGGTGAGCGACACCGGCAAGGTGCTGGACACGGCCACCGTCTATCCGCACGAGCCGCGGCGTGACTGGGACGGCGCGCTGCACACGCTGCAGCGGCTGTGCGCCGCGCACGGCGTGAACCTGATCGCCATCGGCAACGGCACCGCCAGCCGCGAGACCGACAAGCTCGCCGCCGACCTCATCAAGCGGTTGCAGCAGCTCGCGCCCGACGTACGCGTGGAGAAGGTGGTGGTGAGCGAGGCGGGCGCGTCGGTCTACTCGGCCAGCGAGTTCGCCAGCAAGGAGCTGCCGGAGCTGGACGTGAGCCTGCGCGGCGCGGTGAGCATCGCGCGACGGGTGCAGGACCCGCTGGCGGAGTTGGTGAAGATCGACCCCAAGAGCATCGGCGTAGGCCAGTACCAGCACGACGTCAACCAGGGCCAGCTTGCGCGCACGCTGGACGCGGTGGTGGAGGACTGCGTCAACGGCGTGGGCGTGGACCTGAACACCGCCTCGGCGCCGCTGCTGTCACGCGTCTCGGGCCTGTCGGCCACGGTGGCGGCCTCGGTGGTGCGCTGGCGCGACCAGCACGGTGCCTTCCGCAGCCGGCGCCAGCTGCTGGACGTCACGGGGCTGGGCCCCAAGACCTTCGAGCAGGCCGCGGGCTTCCTGCGCATCCGCGACGGCGACAACCCGCTGGACATGTCGGGCGTGCACCCGGAAACCTACCCGGTGGTGGAGAAGATCATCGCCGCGGCCGGGCGGCCGATCCGCGACCTGATGGGCAACACCGTCGTCATCTCCAAGCTCAAGCCCGAGGCCTTCGCCGACGAGCGCTTCGGCGCCATCACGGTCAAGGACATCCTGGGCGAGCTGCTGAAGCCCGGGCGCGACCCGCGGCCGGACTTCAAGGTGGCGCGCTTCAACGAGGGCGTGGAGGACATCAAGGACCTGCAGCCCGGCATGGTGCTGGAGGGCACGGTGAGCAACGTGGCGCAGTTCGGCGCCTTCGTGGACCTGGGCGTGCACCAGGACGGCCTGGTGCACGTGAGCCAGCTTGCCAACAAGTTCGTGGCCGACGCGCGCGAGGTGGTCAAGACCGGTGACATCGTCAAGGTGCGCGTCGTGGAGGTGGACCTGGCGCGCGGGCGCATCGCGCTGAGCATGCGCACCGACGCGGGGGCTCAGCGTGGCGGCGCGGGGAGTGGCGCGGGCGGCAACGCCTTCCGCCCCGCCGGGCGCAACGAACGCGCCGGACGCGGCCAGGGCGGCGCGCCGGCGCCGCAGGGCGCGATGGCGGCGGCTTTTGCGAAGCTGCAGAAGCGCGGCTGAGTGCGGGCAGGGCGGCGATGGCGGCTAAGCTGCGGCCTGGCGTCCTGCCCGAGGCTGTCGTAGGCATGCCGGCTGCAGGATCGTGCCGCAGTCGCGCTATCGTTGCGACCTCATCCGCATTGGCATGGAGAACCTCATGAAGGTGTTGAGCTGGAGCAGGGTTGTGGGCATGGCGGCGCTGGCCGCGGCATTGGCCGGCTGTGCCGGGCATCGCCACGGCGGGCCGGAGGGCGGCATGGGCAGCCACGGCGGCGGCATGATGATGCCCTCCGCGATGGCGACGCTCTCGCCGACCCAGGGTCAGACGGCCGGCGGCCAGGTGATGTTCCACGACATGGGCGGGCATTTGATAGCGCACGCGCGCCTCACCGGTCTCAAGCCCAACGCCGAGCACGGCTTCCACGTGCACGAGAAGGGCGACTGCTCCGCGCCCGACGCCACGAGCGCCGGCGGCCACTTCAACCCTGACAACCAGCCGCACGGCGGGCAGGACGTCGCGCATCACGCCGGCGACATGCCCAACGTGCGCACCGACGCCAGCGGCAACGCGGACGTGCGCATCATGCTGCAGGGCATTTCTGTGGGCGGTGCCAAGGGCGACATCGTGGGCCGCTCGGTGGTGGTGCACGCGCAGCCGGACGACTACCGCTCGCAGCCCGCAGGCAACTCGGGCACGCGCATCGCTTGCGGCGTCATCACGCGACGCTGAGCGGCACGCCCGGCGCGCGCAGGGGGCAGGCAGCCTGATTTAGAATCGGTACCTTCCCCGAATCCAGCAAGAGCGAGAAAGGCACCCTGGTTATGACACCGCGAACTTCGACCTTCGCCGAGGTTTCGTAGTCGCTGCCGCGCGTCATTTCCTTGTCTTTTCGTTCCTGAAGCGCGGTTTCCCACCGCGCTTTTTCATTTCCGGAGTCTCCGATGATTGCCATCCAGCTGCCCGACGGTTCGCGCCGCGAGTTCCCCGCACCCGTCACCGTCGCCGAAGTCGCTGCCTCCATCGGCCCTGGCCTGGCCAAGGCGGCGTTGGCTGGGCGCATCGGCCATGGCAAGGAAGCCAAGCTGGTGGACCTGAGCTACCGCATCGAGCAGGACACGCCGCTGGCCATCGTCACCGACAAGGATGAGGACGGGCTGGAACTCATCCGCCACTCCACGGCCCACCTGCTGGCCTACGCGGTGAAGGAACTGTTCCCGGAGGCGCAGGTCACCATCGGGCCGGTCATCGAAAACGGCTTCTATTACGACTTCTCGTACAAGCGCCCGTTCACGCCCGAGGATCTGCAGGCGATCGAGAAGCGCATGGCCGAGCTGGCCAAGAAGGACGAGAAGGTCACGCGTCGCGTGCTGCCGCGCGACGAGGCCGTGGCCTACTTCAAGGGGCTGGGCGAGGACTACAAGGCCGAGATCATCAGCAGCATCCCGCAGGGCGAGGACGTGTCGCTGTACCGCGAGGGCGGCTTCGAGGACCTGTGCCGCGGCCCGCACGTGCCGTCCACGGGCAAGCTCAAGCACTTCAAGCTGATGAAGGTGGCCGGTGCCTACTGGCGCGGTGATCACCGCAACGAGATGCTGCAGCGCATCTACGGTACGGCCTGGGCCACGAAGGAAGACCTGCAGCAGTACCTGCACCGGTTGGAGGAGGCCGAGAAGCGCGACCACCGCAGGCTCGGCCGTGAATTGGACCTGTTCCACATCGACGATCACGCGCCGGGCGTGGTGTTCTGGCATCCCAAGGGCTGGACGGTGTGGCAGGAGGTGGAACAGTACATGCGCCGCGTCTACCGCGACAACGGCTACCAGGAGGTCAAGGGGCCGCAGATTTTGGACCGCACCTTGTGGGAAGCCACGGGGCACTGGGACAAGTACCGCGACAACATGTTCACGACGGAGTCGGAGAAGCGTGACTACGCGCTTAAGCCGATGAACTGTCCTGGGCACATCCTGATTTTCAAGCAGGGCATCAAGAGCTACCGCGACCTGCCACTGCGCTACGGCGAGTTCGGTCAGTGCCATCGCAACGAACCCAGCGGTGGCCTGCACGGAATCATGCGCGTGCGCGGCTTTACCCAGGATGACGGTCACATCTTCTGCACCGAGGACATGATCCTGGACGAGTGTGTGACCTACACGGCGCTGCTGCAGAAGGTCTACAAGGACTTTGGCTTCACGGAGATCCTGTACAAGGTGGCCACGCGGCCGGATGCGCGCATCGGCTCCGATGAGATCTGGGACAAGGCCGAGCAGGCGCTCATCGAGAGCCTCAAGCGCTCAGGCTGCGACTACGTCATCGCTCCCGGCGACGGCGCGTTCTACGGTCCGAAGATTGAGTACACGCTCAAGGATGCGCTGGGCCGGCAGTGGCAGTGCGGCACGATGCAGGTGGACTTCTCCATGGCGCAGCGCTTGGGTGCGGAGTACGTGGCCGAGTCCGGCGAGCGCCGCACGCCGGTGATGCTGCACCGCGCCATCGTCGGCAGCCTGGAGCGTTTCATCGGCATCCTCATCGAGCAGCACGCCGGCGCGCTGCCGACTTGGCTGTCGCCGGTGCAGGCCGTGGTGGCCTGCATCACGGACGCGCAGGCGGACTATGCGCAGGAAGTAGTGAAAGCGCTTCAAAAACAAGGAGTTAGGGCGCAGGCCGATTTGCGCAATGAGAAGATCACGTATAAAATCCGCGAGCATTCTTTGCAAAAGGTTCCGTTCATCCTTGTCGTGGGCGACAAGGAGAAGGCAAACGGGGCAGTTGCAGTGCGCGCCCGGGGCAATCAGGACCTTGGGGTGATGTCCCTGGCAGACTTCAACAGCAAGATCGCCGAGGCCATTGCCGGCAAGGCTTGAGGGCCCCGTCCGCATTGTGTTTGAACGTCACGGCCGGGCGCCTTCGGCCGACATGAGGTCTTCACCATCGCTACTTTCTTCGATCGTCGCATTCCCAACGCGGAGCGCAAGCACCGGCTGAACCGGGAGATCACGGCGCCGCAAGTGCGGCTCAATGGTCCCAACAACGAGCCTCTGGGTATCGTGAGCATCCAGGAGGCGTTGCGAATGGCCGGCGAGGCCGACGTCGATCTGGTGGAAATCGCGGCCCAGGCTGATCCGCCGGTGTGCCGGCTGATGGACTACGGCAAGTTCAAGTACCAGGAGCAGAAGAAGGCAGCCGAGGCCAAGGCCAAGCAAAAGGTCATCGAGGTCAAGGAAGTCAAGTTCCGCCCCGGTACCGATGAAGGCGACTACGCGATCAAGATGCGCAACCTGCGCCGCTTCATCGCGGAGGACGGCGACAAGGGCAAGGTCACGCTGCGTTTCCGCGGTCGCGAGATCACGCACCAGGAAATCGGCATGCGGCTGCTGGAGCGCATCCGCGACGAGCTCGCCGACGTGGCGGTGGTCGAGCACATGCCCAAGCTCGAAGGCCGCCAGATGATCATGGTGCTGGCACCGCGGCGCAAGTAAGCACCAGCACGAGCAAGGTTCGGCGCCGCCGGTTTGGTTACCGGCGGTGCCAACGGTTCGATTGCCGACGTTTTGGCGGTAGTCGCGACACCAGAAGCCGTTGCGGGCCGACAAGCACCGCGGATGAGTTTTCCGCGGTCGCCCGCAAGGGTCACTTACAAGGAGCAGTCATGCCCAAGATGAAGACCAAGAGCAGCGCGAAGAAGCGTTTTCGCGTTCGTCCGGGTGGCACCGTGAAGCGCGGTCAGGCATTCAAGCGCCACATCCTCACTAAGAAGACCACGAAGAACAAGCGCCAGTTGCGTGGCGCTGCCAACGTGCATGAGACCAACATGGGCCACATCGCCGCGATGCTGCCCTTCGCTGGCCTCTGAGCTTCAAGGTTAAAGGAGTAGAACCATGCCTCGCGTCAAACGTGGTGTAACCGCACGCGCCCGTCACAAGAAGGTCCTGGCCCTGGCCAAGGGCTTCCGCGGCCGCCGCAAGAACGTCTTCCGCATTGCCAAGCAGGCGGTGATGAAGGCAGGCCAGTATGCCTACCGTGACCGCCGTGCCAAGAAGCGCGTGTTCCGTCAGCTGTGGATCGCCCGTATCAACGCGGCCTCGCGTTCGCTCGGCGTGACCTACAGCAAGTTCATGGCCGGCCTGAAGAAGGCCCAAATCGACATCGACCGCAAGGTCCTGGCCGACTTGGCCGTCAACGATCCGGCCGCCTTCGGCAGCATCGTCGAGAAGGTGAAGGCCCAACTCGCCTGAGTTACGCCCGCGGCTGTCGTTGCGACTGCCGCGCGCTGTCCCGGTCCTGTCACGGACCGGACGCATCCTCTAAAGGCCGGCACCTGGTGACCGGCCTTTTTTTATCGCCCCGTCCAGCATCCCATGAACGACCTCGATCCCCTGGTGTCGTCCGCGCGCGCCGACTTTGCAGCCGCCGCGACGCCGGCCGAGCTGGAGAACGCCAAGGCGCGCTACCTCGGCAAGACCGGCCGCCTCACCGAATTGATGAAGGGCCTGGCCGCGCTGCCGCCCGAGCAGAAGAAGGCCCGCGGCGCCGAGATCAACGCCCTAAAGCAGCAGGTCGAAGCCGCCCTCACCGCGCGCCGCCAGGCGCTGGCCGATGCGGAACTGGAGCGTCAGCTGCAGGCCGAGGCACTGGACGTGACGCTGCCCGGCCGTCGCCGCGGCAGTGGCGGGCTGCACCCGGTCTCGCGCACCCTGGAGCGCATTGAAGCCATTTTCGGCTCCATGGGCTTTGCCGTGGCCGACGGTCCCGAAATCGAAAACGACTGGTTCAACTTCACCGCGCTGAACACGCCCGCCGACCACCCGGCGCGCTCGATGCACGACACCTTCTACGTCGACGCCCAAGGCCCCGCCGGCGGCTACCTGCTGCGCACGCACACCAGCCCGATGCAGGTGCGCCATGCGGTGCAGCACGTCAAGGCGCATGCGTGCAAGGGCGGCGAGATGCCCGAGATCCGCGTCATCGCACCGGGCCGCACTTACCGCGTGGACAGCGACGCTACGCATTCGCCGATGTTCCACCAGTGCGAAGGCTTGTGGATCGGCCGCAACGTCAGCTTCAAGGACCTGAAGGCGGTCTTCGCCGACTTCTTCCGCAACTTCTTCGAGACGGACGATCTGCAGATCCGCTTCCGTCCGTCCTTCTTCCCCTTTACCGAGCCTTCGGCGGAGGTGGACATCGCCTTCAGCAGCGGGCCGCTCAAGGGTCGCTGGCTGGAAGTCGCAGGCTCGGGCCAGGTACATCCCAACGTAGTGCGCAACTTCGGTCTCGATCCGGAGGAGTACATCGGCTTCGCATTCGGCATGGGCCCGGACCGGCTGACCATGCTGCGCTACGGTGTCAATGACCTGCGCCTGTTCTTCGACGGCGACCTGCGCTTCCTCTCGCAGTTCAAGTAAAGGCTGAGATCGACCATGCAATTTCCCGAGTCCTGGCTGCGCGCGTTCTGCAACCCGCCGCTGAGCACCGCCGAGCTGGCCGACACCCTGACCATGGCCGGCCTGGAGGTGGAAGAGCTGCGCCCGGCCGCTCCCGCCTTTAGCCGCATCGTGGTGGGCGAGATCCTGGAAGCCGAGCAGCATCCCAACGCCGACCGCCTGCGCGTATGCAAGGTCAACGCCGGCGAGTTTTCCAAGGACGGCCCGCTGCAGATCGTCTGTGGCGCACCCAACGCCCGCGCCGGCATCCGCGTCCCGCTGGCGCTGGTGGGTGCCGAGCTGCCTCCGGGTGAGGATGGCAAGCCCTTCCAGATCAAGCTGGGCAAGCTGCGCGGCGTCGAGAGCCACGGCATGCTGTGCTCGGCGCGCGAACTGCAGCTGTCCGAGGAGCACGGCGGCCTGCTGGAGCTGGCTGCCGACGCTCCCGTGGGCGCCGATGTGCGCGAGGTGCTCAACCTCGACGACACGCTCTTCACGCTCAAGCTCACACCCAACCTGGCGCACTGCCTGAGCGTGTACGGCATTGCGCGCGAAGTCGCCGCGCTGACCGGTACGCCGCTGCAGACGCCGTGCTTCGAGCCCGTGCCCGCGGCGCATGACGTGCGGCTGCCCGTGCGCGTCGAGGCTGCCGACCTGTGCGGCCGCTTCTCCGGCCGTGTCATCCGCGGCATCAATCCACAGGCCCAGACGCCGGCGTGGATGGTGGAGCGCCTGGCGCGCTGCGGCCAGCGCTCGGTCAGCGCGCTGGTGGACATCTCGAACTACGTGATGTTCGAGTACGGCCGTCCCAGCCACATCTTCGACCTCGACAAGATCCACGACAACCTGGTCGTGCGCTGGGGCCGGCAGGGCGAGCAGCTGAAGCTGCTCAACGGCAACACCGTCGAGCTCGACGAGCAGGTGGGCGTGATCGCGGATGCGCAGGCGGTGGAGTCGCTGGCCGGCATCATGGGTGGCGACGCCACGGCCGTCTCCGACGACACGCGCAACGTTTACGTCGAGGCCGCCTTCTGGTGGCCGCAGGCGGTGGCAGGGCGCTCGCGCCGCTTCAACTTCAGCACCGACGCGGGCCACCGCTTCGAGCGCGGCGTCGATCCGGCGCTGACGGTGGAGCACATCGAGCACCTGACGCGGCTGATCCTGGACATCTGCGGCGGCGAGGCCGGCCCGATCGACGACCAGGTGCTGCGGCTGCCCGAGCGCAAGCCCGTGACGCTGCGCGTGGCGCGTGCCGCGCGCGTGATCGGCATGCCCATCACGCAGGCGCAGTGCGCCGAGGTGTTCCGCCGCCTGGGCCTGGAGTTCAGCGAAGGCGAGGGCACGCTCACCGTCACGCCGCCGACCTGGCGCTTCGACCTGCAGATCGAGGAAGACCTGATCGAGGAGGTGATCCGCATCGTCGGCTTCAACAAGCTGCCCGACACGCCGCCGATCGCCCCGGTCACGGCCCACGTGCGCCCGGAGAACCGGCGCAGCACGCATGCGCTGCGCCACCTGATGGCGGACCTGGATTACCAGGAAACGATCAACTTCAGCTTCGTCGAGGAGCGCTGGGAGCGGGAGCTGGCCGGCAACGCCGACCCGATCCGCGTGCTCAACCCCATCGCCGCGCCGCTGGCGGTGATGCGCTCCAGCCTGCTGGGCAGCTTGGTGAACGTGCTGCGCTACAACCTGGCGCGCAAGGCGCCGCGCGTGCGGGTGTTCGAGATCGGCCGCGTGTTCCAGCGCGATGCCTCGGTGACCGACAGCGACACCAGCGTCGCCGGCGTGCACCAGCCGCGGCGCCTGGCGGGCCTGGCCTTCGGCAGCGAGCACGAGCTGCAATGGGGTCAGCGCGAGCGCGGCGTGGACTTCTTCGACGTCAAGGGCGACGTGGAAGCGCTGCTGGCGCCGCTGCAGCCCAAGTTCGTGGCCGACACCCATCCAGCGCTGCACCCCGGGCGCAGCGCACGCGTGGAGATCGACGGCGTGAGCATCGGCTGGATCGGCGAGTTGCATCCGCGCTGGCGCCAGGCCTACGAGCTGCCGCAGGCGCCGGTGCTGTTCGAGCTGGAGCTTGATGCGCTGCTGCAGCGTCCGGTGCCCGAGTTCACGCCCATCCCGCGCCAGCAGTCGGCTGTGCGCGACGTGGCGCTGGTGGCCCGCGAAGACCTCGGCCATGATGCGCTGATGAGTGTCATCCTCGACGACGACAGCGCCCTGGTGCGCTCGGCCAGGCTGTTCGATCTCTACAAGCCCGCCACGCCGGTGGCCGGCATCGAGGCGGGCGAGCGCAGCCTGGCGGTGCGGGTGGAGCTTCTCGATCCGCAGGCCACGCTCACCGATGAGCGCATCGACGCCGTCGTCGCCGCGTTGTTGCAGCGGCTGCAGCAGCGCCTGGGTGTGCGGCTGCGCGGCTGAGGAGGGGACCCAGGACCATGAACGACATCACCAATCCGCCCGAGTCCGTGTTGCTGCCCAGCATCGAGACGCCGACGCTGACCAAGGCCGAGCTGTCCGAGCTGCTGTTCGAGCGGCTGGGCCTGAACAAGCGCGAGTCCAAGGACATGGTGGAGGCCTTCTTCGACATCCTGCACGGCGCGTTGGTGCAGGGTCAGGAGGTGAAGCTCTCGGGCTTCGGGAACTTCAACATTCGCCGCAAAGCGCCGCGCCCAGGCCGCAACCCGCGTACCGGCGAGACCATTCCCATCAACGCGCGCAACGTTGTCACTTTCCATGCGAGCCACAAGCTCAAAGGGCTGGTGCAGGGCGATGCCGACGCCCACGACGACGCCGAGTGAGGGCGTGAGCGCGGACTGCCGGTCAGCCGGGGTGTTCAGCCGCCGCGCCTCTTTTGCTGAGCGCGGCGGCCCGAGCTTCCGCGTGGCCTCCTTGTGATGGACAAGACGCCGCCGCCGGGCAAGGCCTCGTTGCCCGAGATCCCCGCCAAGCGCTACTTCACCATCGGAGAGGTCAGCGAGCTTTGCGGCGTCAAGCCTTATGTGCTGCGCTACTGGGAGCAGGAGTTCTCGCAGCTCAAGCCCATGAAGCGCCGGGGCAACCGGCGCTACTACCAGCATCACGAGGTGCTGCTGATCCGCCGCATCCGGGACCTGCTCTACGAGCAGGGTTTCACCATCAACGGTGCGCGCAACCGCCTGGCCGATGAGTCCCCGCGCGGTGCCGCGTTGCGTGCCGCCTCCCAGGCGCTGGCCGTGGAGCCGGATTCGTTGGAGCCCGAAGATGCGCCGGTAGCCGAGGAGCTGCCGGAATTTCCACTGTCCGTCGGCGGCAGCCATCCCGATCTGCTGGAAGAGTTACGTGCGGAGCTTTTTCAGATTCGCGCGCTGCTTGACCAGAAATAGCAGATTGGTGTTATACTTTCAGCTTCAGTCGTCGGGGTGTAGCGCAGCCTGGTAGCGCACTTGCATGGGGTGCAAGGGGTCGCGAGTTCGAATCCCGCCACCCCGACCAAAAAAGCCGAGGCCCGGTGTCCACAAGACACCGGGCCTTTTGCTTTTTGCGCGCAAGCCCGTGAAAGCCTCCACGCGGTGACACGGCCATGGCCTTCTTGAGCAGCGCGCGCAAGACGAAAGGCACAAGAGGAGTCGGCAGCCGCAGGCTGCCAGTTGCGGACGCGCACGGCCCGAGCATGCGGTTAGAGTTGCAGGCGCAACCAGGAAGGTTGTGCGTGAAACTTCTTGCGCAGTGGGATAACCGCATCCGGAATGCGGTATACTTTCAGCTTCAGTCGTCGGGGTGTAGCGCAGCCTGGTAGCGCACTTGCATGGGGTGCAAGGGGTCGCGAGTTCGAATCCCGCCACCCCGACCAAAAAAGCCGAAGCCCGGTGTCCACAGGACACCGGGCTTTTCGCATTGTTGCGCCATGACTTTTATAGCGGCCGGTGGCAAGCCTTGCGAGCGGGACTCGGTGCCGAGCCACATAGCCAGCGCACCCGCCTGGCCGACGGGCTGTACCGGCGCGCGCCAGGATGCCGAGGCGGCGCTGGTGCCCGCAGCGGGCCGCGGCGACGAAGCACGGCCGCCCGGCAAGCGTTGAGCGGGCATGGGCGCGGACGCTACCGCCGCGTCAACCCTGCGTCAGCGGCAGCGTGGCGGTGCACTTGATCTCGTCCAGGCACACGCTGGAGCGCACGCTGTTGACGCCGGGCAGGCGCATCAGCGTCTCCATCAGGAAGGTGGACAGCGCCTTCAGGTCCTGCGCCACCACTTTGAGCACGTAGTCGAAGTCGCCCGTCACCGAGTAGCACTCCAGCACCTGCGGCAGGTCCGCCACCAGGCGCTGGAAGCTGGGCAGATCGCGCAGGTGGCCCTTTTCCATGCCGATGTGGATGAAGGCCACCACCGTCAGCCCCAGCCGGCGCGCGTCCAGCTGCGCGTGGTAGCCGGCGATCAGGCCCAGCTCCTCCAGCCGCCGGTGGCGCCGGTGGCACTGCGCCGGCGACAGCCCCGCGGCTTCCGCCAGCTCCAGGTTCGAGGCCCGGCCCTGGGCCTGCAGGTGCGCCAGGATTCGGCAGTCGATTCGATCCAGATCAAAGGCGTGCAAGGGAATCTCCCGCTTCGGACGATGCACGAAATTTTGTCTCGCTTTCAGGGGAAGGTCCCGACGCTTGATGCAAAGCAATTGCGCGTGCCGGTCCCTAAAGTTTCGCCTGTTCGAAACGACTGCCGCGACGGGCCACGAGCCCGGAATGGGCCGATACCAGGAGACACCCCATGCAAAAAGCTTTCATCCGCACCGCGCTGGCGGGCCTCACGCTGGCTTCGCTGCTGCCGCTGGGCGCGCAGGCCGCTGACGTCGCCGCCAAGCGCGTGGCCGTCACCGCCATCGTCGAGCACCCGGCACTGGACGCCGCGCGCGACGGCGTGCGCGACGAGCTCAAGGCGGCGGGCTACGAGGTCGGCAAGAACCTGTCCTTCGAGTACCAGAGCGCGCAGGGCAACACCGGCACGGCGGCGCAGATCGCGCGCAAGTACGTGGGCGACAAGCCCGATGCCATCGTCGCCATTGCGACCCCTTCGGCGCAGGCGGCCGTGGCGGCCACGCGCGACATCCCGGTGGTGTTCTCCGCCGTCACCGATCCCGTCGCCGCGCGCCTGGTCAAGAGCTGGGAGCCCGCCGGCGGCAACGTCACCGGCGTGTCGGACGCCTCGCCGCTGGAGAAGCACCTGGAGCTGATGCTGCGCGTGCGCCCGCAGGCCAAGAAGGTGGGCGTGATCTACAACCCGGGCGAAGCCAATTCCGTGGCCATCGTGCAGGCGCTGAAAAAAGCCACCGCCGCCGCCGGGCTGACGCTGGTGGAAGCCGCCGCCCCGCGCACCGTGGACGTGCCCGGCGCCGCGCAGAGCGTGGTCAACAAGGCCGATGTGATCTACGCGCCCACCGACAACAACGTGATGTCCGCCTTCGAGGGCATCGTCAAGGTGGCGCAGCAGGCCAAGCTGCCGGTGGTTGCGGCCGATACCGACGCCGTCAAGCGCGGCGCCGTGGCCGCCCTGGGCCTGAACTACTACGACCTCGGCCGCCAGACCGGCAAGCTCGTGGTGCGCATCCTCAACGGCGAGAAGCCCGGCGCCATCGCCGCGCAGACCAGCCAGAAGTTCGAGCTGCACGTGAACCCCGAAGCGGCGCAGAAGCAGGGCGTCACGCTGCCCGAGGACTTGCTCAAGGCCGCCAAGCTGACCGTCGCCCAGAAGTAAGCGCGGCGCTCCTTTTACCCCTCTCCCTCAACAAGCTGAGCGTCCGGCGCGCCTGAAGCGGCGCGCCCGGGCGGAGCCTTGCCGCAGGAAAACCTCATGTCGTTGATTGCATCACTCGGCGCCCTGGAGATCGGCCTCGTGTTCGGCCTGGTCGCGCTGGGCGTCTTCATCTCCTTCCGCGTCATCAACTTCCCCGATCTGACGGTCGATGGCAGCTTTCCCCTGGGCGGCGCCGTGGCGGCGACGCTGATCGTCGCGGGCTGGCACCCGCTGGCGGCCACCGCCGTGGCCGTGGCGGCGGGCGCCGCGGCCGGCGCGCTCACCGCCTGGCTGCACGTGGGGCTGCGCATCATGCAGCTGCTGGCCAGCATCCTGGTGATGATCGCGCTGTACTCGATCAACCTGCGCGTGATGGGCAAGCCCAACGTGGCGCTGATCACCGAGCCGACGCTCTTCAGCCTGTTCGCCTTCAACGACTGGCCCGACTACGTGTTCAAGCCGCTGCTGCTGCTGGCGATCGTGGCGGTGGTCAAGGGCCTGCTGGACCTGTTCTTCGCCTCCGAGGCCGGCCTGGCGATGCGCGCCACGGGCAACAACGCCCGCATGTCCCGCGCGCAGGGCATCTCCACCGACCGCTTCACCATCTACGGCCTGGCGCTGTCCAACGCGCTGGTGGCGCTGGCCGGCGCGCTGTTCGCGCAGACCCAGGGCGGCGCCGACATCTCCATGGGCGTGGGCACCATCGTCATCGGCCTGGCCGCCGTGATCGTGGGCGAGACGCTGCTGCCGGCGCGCGGCCTGGTGCTGGCCACGCTGTCCTGCGTGCTGGGCGCCGTGCTCTACCGCTTCTTCATCGCCGGCGCGCTCAACAGCGACTTCCTGGGCCTGCAGGCGCAGGACCTCAACCTCGTCACCGCCGTGCTCGTGGCGCTGGCGCTGCTGGCGCCCCAGATCAAGCGCCGCTTCCTCAAGCGGCCGGCACGCAAGGCTGCCGCCCCCGCTGCCCAATCCACGACTGCCAAAGGAGCCCTGTGATGCTGCGCGCGCAACGACTGGAACTTACCTTCAACCCCGGCACGCCGATCGAGAACCGCGCGCTGCGCGGGCTGGACCTGGAGATTCCCGCCGGCCAGTTCGTCACCGTCATCGGCTCCAACGGCGCGGGCAAGTCCACCTTCCTGAACGCGATCAGCGGTGACCTGCTGGTGGACAGCGGCCGCATCGAGATCGCCGGCGAGGACGTCACGCGGCGCAACGCCTGGCAGCGCAGCGCGCTGGTGGCGCGCGTGTTCCAGGACCCGATGGCCGGCACCTGCGAGGCGCTGACCATCGAGGAGAACATGGCGCTGGCCTGGAAGCGCGGGCAGGGCCGGGGACTGGGCCTCACGCTCAACCGCGCGCTGCGCGAGGAGTTCCGCGCCAAGCTGCGCACGCTCAACCTGGGCCTGGAGAACCGGCTGGCCGACCGCATGGGGCTGCTCTCCGGCGGCCAGCGCCAGGCCGTGAGCCTGCTGATGGCCTCGCTGCAGCCCTCCAAGCTGCTGCTGCTGGACGAGCACACCGCGGCGCTGGACCCGCGCACGGCCGCCTTCGTGCTGGAGCTCACCGACCGCATCGTCAACGAGTCCAGGCTCACCGCGCTGATGGTCACGCACAGCATGCGCCAGGCGCTGGACCACGGCCACCGCACCGTGATGCTGCACCAGGGCCGCGTGGTGCTGGACGTCTCCGGCACGCAGCGCGAGGGCCTGGACGTGCCCGACCTGCTGCGCCTGTTCGAGCGCACCCGCGGCGAGCGCGTGGACGACGACAAGCTGCTGCTGGCTTGAGCCGGCAGCCCACAGATGCACAAGCAACCGGAGACCCCCATGAAAGACCTGCTCCAACGCTTCGAGAACAAGCCGCCCGAGATCGTGTTCGAGTGGCATGACGACCAGACGCCCGCGCGCGGCTGGGTGGTGATCAACAGCCTGCGCGGCGGCGCCGCGGGCGGCGGCACGCGCATGCGCCGGGGCCTGGACCGGCGCGAGGTCGAGTCGCTGGCCAAGACCATGGAAGTGAAGTTCGCCGTCTCCGGCCCCGCCATCGGCGGCGCCAAGTCCGGCATCGACTTCGACCCGGCCGACCCGCGCAAGGAAGACGTGCTGCGCCGCTGGTACAAGGCCGTGGCGCCGCTGCTCAAGAGCTACTACGGCACCGGCGGCGACCTCAACGTGGACGAGGTGCACGAGGTGATTCCCATCACCGAGAGCCACGGCCTGTGGCACCCGCAGGAAGGCGTGGTCAACGGCCACTTCAACCCGGACCAGAGCGAGCGCATCCGCAAGGTGGGGCAGCTGCGCCGCGGCGTGTCGCATGCCGTGGAGGACTCGCGCTTCACGCCCTCCGTCTCGCGCCGCTACACGGTGGCGGACCTCATCACCGGCTGGGGCGTGGCCGAGTCGGTGCGCCACCAGCGGCGGCTGTGGGGCCGGTCGCTGGAAGGCCAGCGCGTGATCGTGCAGGGCTGGGGCAACGTGGGCGCCGCGGCGGCCTACTACCTGGCGCAGGCCGGCGCGACGCTGGTGGGCATCATCGACCGCGAGGGCGGCCTGCTGCGCCCGCAGGGCTTCAGCTTCGAGGAGGTGAGGGCGCTGTTCCTGGGCCGTCGCGGCAACCAGCTCGCCGCCGATGACTTGTTGCCCTTCGACGAGGTCAACCGCCGCATCTGGAGCCTGGGCGCGGAGATTTTCCTGCCCTGCGCCGCCTCGCGCCTGGTGACGCGCGAGCAGGTGGACGCCATGGTCGCGGCCGGGCTGGATGTGATCGCCTGCGGTGCCAACGTGCCCTTTGCCGACAGCGAAATCTTCTACGGCCCGATCCAGGAGCACGCCGATGGCCGCGTGGCCGTGATCCCCGACTTCATCGCCAACTGCGGCATGGCGCGCGCCTTCGCCTTCCTGATGGGCGACGAGGCCCGCGACGGCGAGGCCGCCATTTTCGAGGACGTGTCTTCCACCATTGCCGCGGCACTGCAGCGCTGCCGCGAGCGCTCGGCCGAGCCCACCGGGCTGGCCCGCAGCGCCTACGCCATCACCCTGGACCAGCTGGTCCGATAACCCCAGGAGGAGCCACCATGAACGCCAATACTGACCTGTTCGAGAACCCGATGGGCCTGATGGGCTTCGAGTTCGTCGAGTTCGCATCGCCCACCCCGGGCGTGCTGGAACCGATCTTCGAGAAGCTCGGCTTCAGCCTCGTCGCCAAGCACCGCTCCAAGGACGTGCTGCTGTACCGCCAGGGCGACATCAACTTCATCGTC
>NZ_CALAOH010000248.1 GCF_937926365.1 uncultured Azohydromonas sp.
GCGGGCCACCGCCTCGGCCGCGGCGCCGTGGCGGTCCAGCAGCGCGACGCGGGCGCCGGCACGCGCCAGCTCCACGGCAATGGCGGCGCCGATGCCGCTGCCCGCGCCGGTGACGGCGCAGACCCGGCCTTCGAGCGCCAGCCAGGAGGGTTCGGTCCGGTGCGTGCTCATGTCTGTCTCCTCGGTACACCTGCTTCGATACCGGACAATTTCGCCTTGACTACGGGCAAACCCGAGGGTGCCCGAAGCTGATCAAGGCCCGAATCGTCCGGTGCCTTCTCGCCGTCAAAGACGATTTGTCCTTGTGCATCAACGAGAAGGCGATTCACGATGGGGTGAACTGTAGGAGCCACCTCGCTCGCCACCAATCGACAAAATCAGCGACGAACCGGACAATTCGTGCATCACCGGGTTCTCACTGAGCGGCATGACGACGGTTCCCAACTTCGCCCTCTACGGGCACGAGGCGCAGCCGAGCTGGCTGGACATGGTTCACGTGGAGCGCATCCCGGTGCGCTCCAGCCTGTTCGACTGGGAGATCGAGCCGCACGTGCACGACGCGCTGCTGCAGCTGCTGTACGTGGTGGCCGGCGGCGGCGAGGTATTCATCGACGAGTTGAAGTGGCCGCTGCACCCGCCCTGCCTGGTGGTGGTGCCGGCCAGCGCGGTACACGGCTTTCACTTCCGGCCCGACACCGACGGGCACGTGATCACGGCCGCGCAGCGCCCGCTGGAGGCGGCCGTGCAGGCCGTGGCGCCGGAGCTGCTGGCGCTGCTGCGCAAGCCCGCGGTGCTGCGGGTGGAGGCCGGGAGTCGCCATGCCGAGGCCTTGCTGCCGTTGTTCGAAGCCATGGAGCGCGAGACACGCGTGCACGAGGCCGGCCAGATGGCGGTGGGCTTGTCGCTGCTGGTGGCGCTGCTGGTGCAGGTGGCGCGCGTCGGCGCGGCGCAGCCCGCGGGCGAGGACGCGCTGCTGCGCTCGCGCAAGGCGCGGCAGGTGGAGCGCTTCCGCGCGCTGGTGGAGGCGCGCTTTCGCGAGCGCGGCGTGGGTGTGGAGGACTACGCGCGCACGCTGGGCGTGAGCGCCGGGCAGCTCAGCCGGCTGTGCCGCGAGGTGCTGGGCGCCTCGGCGCTGGACGTGCTCAACGCCCGTGTCGTGCACGAGGCGCAGCGCGAGCTGGCTTATTCGCTGCTGAGCGTCAAGCAGGTGGCGGCGGTGCTGGGCTTCGAGGACGAGGCGTATTTCGGGCGCTTCTTCAAGAAGCACACGGGGCACCGGCCGACGGAATTCCGCGCCATGGCGCGGCAGCGGCTGGCGGGAGGGTGAAAGCGGTCAGGCGCCGCGGCTCGGCCGGCGGGCCGCGCGCTCAAGCCGGCGTCACAGCTCCCGCATCAGCTTCCGCACCTCTTCCTGGCGCTTGAAGTCCTTGAGCTGCGCCAGCGCGTCGAGCTCGGTGCGGGCCTGGGCGCGCTGGCCGGCGTCGATGTACAGCCGCGCCAGCGCCAGGCGCCAGCCCGGGTCCTTGTCCAGCGCGACGACCTTCTTCTGCAGCTCGATGGCGCGGTCGAACTGCTTGTTGGCCGCCAGCGCCACCGCCAGCGTGTCCATGAACGCGGGCGTGTCCGGACGCAGCTTGTTGGCCTTCTCGGCCAGCTCCACGGCCGTGGGCTTCTTGAGCTGCACGTGCACCCACGCCAGGTTGTTGAGCATCACCGGATCGTCGGCGCGCAGCTTCAGCGCGTCGTTGAGCTGGCTCTCGGCCAACGCGAAGTCGCGCTGCGCGATCGACACCTCGCTGAGGTGGAACAGGAAACCCGCGTCCTTGGGATGCTCGGCCATCCACTTGCTGGCGAAGCCCGTGGCGCCGGCCTTGTCCTCCTGGCCGACCAGGGCGCCGTGCACCTTCACGGCCACGGGCGTGCTGGCGGGCTCCTTGGCCAGCGCGGCACGGTACGCCGCCACGGCCTCGCGCCAGCGGCGCTGCGCGCTCTCGATGTCGCCCTCGAGCACCAGGCCCGCCACGGCCATGTCCTTTTCCTTCTGCAGCGCGCGCGCCGTGGACAGTGCCGACGAGGCGCGCCCGGCGGCCAGCTGCACCGCGGCCAGGCGCTGCGACACCGCGAACTCGCGCGGCGCCAGCGAGCGCGCGCGCTCCAGCGCCGTGATGGCCGCGTCGTAGTTCTTGGCCGCCAGCTGCACGTCGGCCAGCATCATTTGCGCCTGCACCGAGTTGGGCCGCTTGGCCGCCACCTGGCCCAGGCTGCTGATGGACTGGTTGAGGTCGCCACTGACGGCCTGCACCCGCGCGAGCTCGGCCAGCAC
Organism: uncultured Azohydromonas sp.; assembly: GCF_937926365.1. GTDB lineage: Bacteria > Pseudomonadota > Gammaproteobacteria > Burkholderiales > Burkholderiaceae_C > Azohydromonas. The sequence continues at coordinate 2,324 of NZ_CALAOH010000248.1, forward strand.
GGCCGGATCGTCGGGCAGCGCGGTGACGGCTTCCTGCGCGGCGGTCAGCGCCGCGGAGTTGTTCTTCTGCCCCAGGTGGTGCTCCACCAGCGCCAGGCGCGCGCTGGCCTCCGAAGGATTGGCGCGCACGGCGTCCTCCAGCATCTTCGTCACCTCGTCCGCCGTCGCGCCGGCGGCCTGGCGGATGCGCGCCACGGCCAGCAGCGCGGGCACGTTGCGCGCATCGGCCTGGAGCGTGGCGTCGAAGCGCTTGCGCGCGGCATCGAACTGCTTGTCGCGCAGGTCCAGCTCGGCCAGCGCCATGGCGGCCTGCAGGTTGGCCGGCTCGACCTTGGCCGCCTGCTCCAGGCTCTGGCGCGCCTTGTCGGGCTGCCTGAGCGCCACCTGCACGCGCGCGCGCAGCAGCGGCGCCGTGGCCTGCCCGGGCGACTTCTTCTCCAGCGCGTCGATGGCCGCGAGCGCGGCATCGAACTCGCGCCGGCGCATGCGCTCGTTGATCAGCGCCAGGTCGGCGATGGTGCCCTTGTCATCACTGGCGGCGACCGACTGCAGCGCCTCCATCCCCGCGGCGTCGCCGCGCGCGAGCTGCGTCATCGCCAGCGCCACGCGGGCGCGGCTGTCGGTGGGGTCCGCCGCGGTGGCGCGCTTGAACAACGCTTCCGCGCGCACGAGGTCGCCCTGCTGCTGGTGGGCCTGCGCCGCCAGCCCCAGCGCCATCGCCTGGGGGGCCTTCTTGTCGTCGAGCAGCGGCTGCAGCGTCACCAGCGCCTTGGCCGGGTCGCCCGCGCGCAGCAGCGTCTGCGCCAGCAGCAACCGCACGGGGGCGGATTCGGGCATGAGCTGCTGCGCCTTGGTCAGGTAGGCGGTGGCCTGCGCCAGCGCGCCGGCCTCGTACTCGATGGCGCCGGCGAGTTGCTGCGCGAAGCCGAAGTTGGGCGCGGCCTTGAGCGCGGACTGCACCGCCTCGCGCGCGGCCTTCAGGTCCTTCTTGCGCAGCTGCGACTGCGCCTGCAGCACCTTGGTCTGCGGATGCTCGGGGTACTGGGCCTTGAGCAGCGCGAGCTGCTTGTCCGCCTCCTCGTACTTCTTCTGTCCGTTGAGCATGAGGATGTAGCCGGCGTAGGCCGCTATGGCGTCCTTGCGCACGGCCTGCGCCTGCTGGTAGGCCTTGCCCGCGCCGTCGAAGTCCTCGCCGGCCTGCGCCAGCGCGGCCAGCAGCAGCCAGGCTTCGTGGGACTTGGGCCGCTGCTTGACCAGCTCCTCGACCATCTGGCGCGCCCCGGCCACGTCCGGCACCGCCGCGCGCAGGCGCACCTGCAGCAGCCGCGCCGGCAGGTGTCCGGGATCGAGCTCCAGCGCCGCCTTGAGCGCCGTCTCCGCGCTCTCGCGCTGGTTCTGCGCCAGGTGCGCCTGCGCCAGCACCGTCTGCAGCGCGGCCTTGGCCTTGGGCTGCGCCAGCGCCGTGGCGCCGTAGCGTTCCACGACCTGCGGCGCCTTGCCCTGCAGCAGCATCACCCGGGCCATCAGCGGCACCGCCTCGTCCTGCACGCCGCCGAGCTCCAGCGCCTTGCCGGCATGGACCTCGGCACCCACCACGTCGCCCTGCTCCAGCAGCGCCAGCCCCAGCAGCACGCGCGCCTCGGCCAGGTCGGGCGACTTCTGCAGCGCGTTCTTGAGCTGGATGGTGGCCGCCTTGGGATCGTTCTGCTCGATGTAGTTGCGGCCCGAAGCGATGAGTTCCTTCGGATCGCCGTCGGAGCCACAGCCCAGCAGCGCGGCGCTGGACAGCAGGCCCAAGGCAAGAGGAATGGCAAGGCGACGGGGAGTTTTCATTTGACGGCGAGCGGCGCGCCTGGCGGGCGGCACCGGTTACGGGAAGAGCATCGATTGTCGGGTGCGTCCACACCGAGGCCGCCCCGGGCGGCGCCAATGAATTCACGACTTCGGTCCACAACTGCCGCCCCGGGCCGGACAAGGCGGATCGTCGGCCAGCGGCGCCCGGAGTTGTCAGGCCCGTGCAAGCCGGGCCGTCGGGCCGCGGTCTGGCCGTACCCCTGGCGTGTGAAATTCCTCACAAAGCGGCCCGCAAGTGCTTCACCTCGCCCCGCCGGGGCCGTAAACAAAGAAAGACATGCGGCGCGACCGCTTCCCATGCCTGCCATCCAACAGCGCCGTGCGCATCGCGACCGGTAACCCAGCTCTTCCCGTTTCGGAACGCCATGTCACGCAGTACCGTCCTCGTCGCCGACGACAACCCCGAGAACCTCACCGTGCTGGCCGAGCTGCTGTGCGGGCCCTACCAGGTGCTCGCGGCCAATTCGGGAGCGCGGGCACTGGAGCTGGCCCTGCAGCAGCCCGCGCCCGACCTGATCCTGCTGGACATCATGATGCCCGCCATGAGCGGCTACGAGGTGCTGGAGCGGCTGCGCGCCTCGCCCCTGACGCGCGACGTGCCCGTCATCTTCGTCACCGCCATGAACGGGGCCGAGGACGAGCAGCGCGGGCTGGCGCTGGGGGCGGTGGACTACATCACCAAGCCGCTGCAGCCGGCCATCGTGCTGGCACGGGTGCGCACGCACCTGGAGCTCAAGCGCGCGCGCGACCTGCTGCGCCGCGACAACGCCGCGCTGGAATCCGAGATCACGCGGCGCATGCGCGAGAACCAGGTGGCGCAGGACGTGACCATCCGCGCCCTGGCGCGGCTGGCCGAGACGCGCGACAACGAAACCGGCAACCACATCCTGCGCACGCAGGAGTACGTGCTCGCGCTGGCCCGGCGCGCCGCGGCGCTGCCGCGCTTCGCCGGCGAGCTCGACGCCCACACCATCGAGCTCATCGCCAAGTCCGCGCCGCTGCACGACATCGGCAAGGTCGGCATCCCCGACCAGATCCTGCTCAAGCCCGGCAAGCTCACGGCCGAGGAGTGGGCCGTGATGAAGACGCATGCCCGGCTGGGCGCCGCCGCCATCGATCGCGCCGTGGACGACACGCACGAGCCGGTGCCCTTCCTGGCCTACGCGCGCGAGATCGCGCTGCACCACCACGAGCGCTGGGACGGCAGCGGCTACCCCGACGGCCTCGCCGGCGACGCCATCCCGCTGTCGGCGCGGCTGATGGCGCTGGCCGACGTGTTCGACGCCCTGATCTCGCGCCGCGTCTACAAGCCGCCCATGCCCTTTGCGCAGGTGCGCGAGGTGATGGCACAGGAGCGCGGGCGGCATTTCGATCCGCAGCTGCTGGACTGCTTCCTGGACGACTTCGAGACCTTCTGCGACATCGCGCGCCGCTACTCGGACGAGCGGGAACTCGCCGAAGCCGCCGGCTGAGCGGCGCGCCATGCATCAACCCGCCACGCCGGCGGCCAACGGCCCGCGCCTGACCACGCTGCGGCTGACCCTGGGCTACGCCGCGGCGGCCTCGCTGTGGATCCTGGGCTCGGACTGGCTGCTGGCGCAGCAGGTCCGCGACCCGGACTGGCTGATGCAGGCCGCCACCCTCAAGGGCTGGAGCTTCGTGGCCGTGACGACCCTGCTGCTCCACGCCATGCTCAGCCGCCACGCGGACCCGGCGGCGTCCGGCGCGGCCGGACCTGTCCCGCAGGTGCCACCGGTGGCGCACTGGGCCCGCGTGGCGCCGCTGCCGTGGCTGGCCGCGGCGATCGCGGCGCTGACGCTGGTGGCGCTGGTGGGCGATTTCCGGCAGCAGCGCGCCCAGCACCTGCGCCATCTCGAAGCCCTGGCCGAGCAGCAGAGCAGCCAGGTCGCGACCTGGTTCGCCGCGCACCAGTCGCAGGCGCGCTTCGTGCGCTTCAGCTCGATCTATGCCGGCTTCTACCAGCGCTGGCGCGAGGGCGATGCCGCCGCGCTGGAACGGGTCATGGAGCGGCTGGCCGTCATGCGCAAGGCCTTCGGCAACCAGGCGGTCCTCGTGTTCAGCCCCCGCGGTGAGCTGCTGGGGACGGAACCGGCGCAAGGCACCGCGCCCACGCCCGCGCTGAGCAAGCAGGTGCTGCAGGCGCTGGCCACGGGCGAGATCGGGCAGTGGATCGGGCGCGACGACGCCGGCAGCGCCTGGATCGACATGGTCGTGCCCGTGCACGGCCCGGCCGGCCCCCCCCAGGCGGCGGTGGTGCTGCGCATGGACCTGGATGACTCCCTGCTGCCGATGCTGCGCCACGGCCCTTCGCCCCTGGGCAGCGGCCGGTCGATGCTGGTGCGCCGCGAGAACGACAGCCTGCTGGAGCTGCTGGACCAGCAGCCCGTGCCGCTGAACCAGCCCGGCCTGCTGGCCGGCCGGGCCTTGTCCGGCGAAGGCCCCCTGGACCGCGCCGACGAAGCCCTGGACTTCCGCGGCGTGCCGGTGGCCGGCGTGGTGCGGAAGGTGCCCGGCACGGACTGGCTGCTCGTGGCCCAGGTGGATGCCGCCGAGCTGCGCACCGCGTCGCTGAAAGGCGCGCTGTGGATCACCGCCGTGGGCACCATGGCCACGCTGTGGACGATCATCGGCACGGTGCTGCTGCGCGAGCGCCGGGCGCGGGTCATTGCGCAGGCGCAGCACGATGCCCAGGAGGAGCGGCTGCGCGCGCTGGCGCTGGTGCAGGCGGTCACGGACTCGGTGCTGGACCACATCGCGGTGCTCGACCGGGCCGGCAACATCGTCAAGGTCAACGCCGCCTGGCGGCGCTTTGCCAGCGAGAACGGCTTCCACGCCCCGGCGCCCGCGCCCCTTCACGGCCTGGGCACGAACTACCTGGCCGTCTGCGGCGCCGCCCAGGGCGCGGACGCCGCCGAGGCCGCGCACGTGGCCGCGGGCATCGCGGCGGTGCTGGCGGGCCAGGAAACGTCCTTCTCGCACGAATACGCCTGCCACTCGCCGCAGCGCCCGCGCTGGTTCCACATGACCGTCACGCCGCTGCGCACGCCCGCCGGCGGCGCGGTGGTGGCGCACACCGACGTCACCGAGCACCACCAGGCGCAGGCGCAGCTGCGCAAGCTGTCGCTGGCCGTGGCGCAAAGCCCGATCGGCATCGCCATCCGCGACACCTCGGGACACGTCGAGTACGTCAACGACGCGTTCACGCGCATCAGCGGCTTCAGCCGCGAGGAACTCCTCGACGCGCGGGCCGGCGGGTTGCGCTGCGCGCTGGCGGTGACGCCGCGCGAAGGCCGGCTGTGGCGCACGCTGCAGCGCGGCCAGCCCTGGTCCGGCGAGTTCCACGGCCAGCGCAAGGACGGCGAGCCCTGCGCCGTGTTCGTGCATGCCGCGCCCATCCGCCAGGACGACGGGCGCATCACGCACCACCTCTGGATCGGCGAGGACGTGACCGAGAAGAAGCGCATCGCCGCCGAGCTCGACCGCCACCGCCACCGCCTGCAGGAGCTGGTGCAGGAGCGCACGCAGCAGTTGCAGCAGGCCAACGCCGAGCTGCTGCTCGCGCGCGACCGCGCCGACGCCGCCAGCCGGGCCAAGAGCGCGTTCCTGGCCAACATGAGCCACGAGATCCGCACGCCGCTCAATGCCATCCTGGGCCTGACGCACCTGCTGCGCCGCGATGCCCGCGACGCCGTGGCGCTGGAGCGGCTGGCCAAGGTCGGCGACGCGGCCACGCATCTGCTGCACGTCGTCAACGACGTGCTGGACCTCTCCAAGATCGAAGCGGGCCGCGTGGAGCTGGAGGAGGCCGACTTCTCGCTGCGCGCGCTGCTGGCGGGCAGCCACGCGCTGGTGGCCGAGCAGGCGCGCGCCAAGGACCTGCGGCTGACGCTGGACGCCGGCGACGTGCCCGATGCGCTGCGTGGCGACCCGACGCGGCTGTCGCAGGCGCTGCTCAACCTGCTGAGCAACGCGGTGAAGTTCACCGAGCGCGGCGAGGTGCAGGTGCGCGCCGAGGTGCTGGAGCGCGGCGAGCGCGGCCTGCGGCTGGGCCTGAGCGTGCGTGACACGGGCATCGGCATCGCGCCGGACAAGCTGGATCAGATCTTCGGCGCCTTCGTGCAGGAGGACGCCTCGACCACGCGGCGCTTCGGCGGCACCGGGCTGGGGCTGGCGATCACGCAGCGCCTGGCGGGGCTGATGGGCGGCCGGGTGGAGGTGCACAGCGAGCTGGGCGCGGGCAGCGAGTTCCGCTTCAGCGCCTGGGTGCGCGAGAGCCTGGCGCCGCCCCCGGTGGGCGCGGCGGTGGTGCTGGACGACGCGCAGGCCGAGGCCGACGCGCTGCGCCGGCGCTGCGGCGGCGCCCGCGTGCTGCTGGTGGAGGACAACCCGGTGAGCCTGGGCGTGATGCTGGAGCTGCTGGGCTGGGCCGGCCTGCAGGTGGACCTGGCGCGCAACGGCCGCCAGGCCGTGGACGCCGTGCAGGCGCACGAGTACGACGCGCTGCTGATGGACATGCAGATGCCGGTGATGGACGGGCTGGAGGCCACGCGCCGCATCCGCGCCCTGGAAGGGCGGGCGCGCATGCCGATCCTGGCCCTGACGGCCGATGCCTTCGCCGAGGACCGCGCCCGCTGCCTGGACGCGGGCATGGACGACCACGTGCCCAAGCCGGTGGAGCCGGCGCGGCTGTTCGCCACGCTGCGGCGCTGGCTGCCCGCGCGCGAGCCGCAGCCCGGCACCGGT
>NZ_CALAOH010000249.1 GCF_937926365.1 uncultured Azohydromonas sp.
CTCAGTATGCGCTCGACGTCAACTTGATAACGAACCTCTGACTCGCGCCACTAGGCACTTGCCTGCAGCTGGACAGAGCCGCCGCGCACCATCTCGCGCAGGGCGGCGATCACCTGTTGCGGCGTCGCAGGCTGGCCGAACAGCGCCGGGCGAGACTGCACGATGTACAGCACGGCCAGCCGCTCCTCCTGTGATGCGAAGCGGCAGGCCTCTTCCAAGGCGTCGCCGGGAAACTGCGCATCGGCAAGCTCCACCGCCCGCTCGATGAGCGCCATGGCCCGCAGGGTATGCATGATTTCCCTCCGAGAGTCGTCAGGGTGAATCTATTGTGCGGTGCAGCATAACCAAGCCGGTGCGGTTATTACTGTCACTCGGGCAGGCGGTGCATTTCAGGATGAAACACTGCCGCTCGCATGACGTACCGTGAGGCTTGGTGGCACGCGCTTCAGCGGGTGACCTTGTGTGCTCGACTTTGGCACTTCGGCAGCTGCACCAGTCACAGGCTCGTTGGCGTCACAAGGCGTGCACCAGATGCGTGTCCTTCACCAGCGCCCCAGGTTCGGCGCTCTCCTCCATTCGCTGCGACTTCCTTCGTCATGCACGGATCGGCACGAGGCACAAGGCCGAGCACAGCATCCCGGCGTCGTCCATCACAAGCCGACCAGCGTTGCGATCGCTTCGGGCGGGTGGTAGCCCACCTCCATGCCTGCAGCGCCGGTCGCGGCGTTGCGGTAAACGACGACGGGCACGCTTTGGACACCGAGTTTTTCGAAGACTTCCGTATTGGCCTTGACCAGTGCCAGCGCAACGGCGGGCGGCGTGGATGCGGGTGGGCCGGACCGGCCGGCGCTGAGGGCCGCCTCGTTGGCGGCCATGGCCGCCAACGGGTCGCTGGCCGCCATGATGACGGCCCCGTGCTCCGCGCCGCCCCGCAGCAGCCCGACCGGAATCCAAACCATCTTCAGCCGGTTGTGCAGCACCTGGCTGTCCGTCCACAGCCGCGCGCAGTGCGGGCAGGTGGCGTCGAAGAACACGTAGACGGTGTGGGCCGCCATGGCCGGTCCCACTGAGAAACCTTGAGCAGTGGCCGCCAGCGCCATGGGGTCGACCACAGTCGCGGACGGCGACTTGCCCGCGGCGGTACCAGCCGTGCCTTCGTTCCTGCTGCAGGCAGCCAGAGCACCGGCGACAAGGGGCAAGCTGGCCAAGCGCAGGACTGCCCGGCGGCCCGGGTCTGGAGAGTCGTGTTTGGAGTCCATGGCAGTCAACCAGCATGCCGTGTGCGCGAGTGGCGATTCGGTGAAGCGCGCGGCGGTTTGGCTGGTGGGGTGCTGTACGGTACAGCACCCGTTGGGTGGGGCCGCTGCGCCGGTCAGGGCGTCCAGGCTTCGGTCCGCTGTACGGTACAGCGGCAGGCCAGAGGCTACCGCTGGTGCGCCTGCGAGCGGAATGAGTGATGCGAAGGGGCGCTGTACCGTACAGCAGTGCTGGCCATCGCACGGCCGCGTGCGTGAGGTCGGGGCGCGGCGCCTTCGTCCGGTTCCCCTCCTCACCACGAATGCCGGGGCCCCTCGTGGAGCCTTGTGATGGCTACTCCTGCCGGGCTGATTCTTTTGCCCGGACGAGTTCCACCATAGCGTCGTCGCCCAGGCTTCGGGCGATCCGTTGCGCCAAGTCCCGCAAGAAACCGGCCGAGGCTGCTCCGTCAGGATGCTGCTGCTGGCGATCGGCCTCGCTCACCAGCCGCATGACATCGTCCTTGCACAACAGCGGGCCAACCGCCGGTATGGCCGGCGACCGCTCCGACGCAGCGGTGCTGTACGGTACAGCGGCCTGCGGCACCGCGGCTTCCTGCGCCGGCACATCAGGCCGATCCGGCGCTGCATTTGGGGTGCTGTACCGTACAGCACCCTTGCGCGCCGGCTTGCCAGTGATCGCGCTGAAAGCCTGCAATGGCGCCATCCCGCAGCGCACGGCCTCGCGCGCTGCTGCGAGCGCAGCTTCGCGGTCGCGCTGCAGCGCGTCGGTCAAGTCGCTGGCCCAGGCAAACTGAACTGCCAGCGGCGAGCCGAAGGCCGCCAGGATTTCCTCGGGCAGCTCCGCCACCTTGATCGCGCGGCTCACGTTGCCCGAGTCCGCGCCCACCGCCACGGCGAGCATGCGCTGTGACGGAAACAGGCCTTCCTTCAGCGCGCGGCGGTACATCACCCCCTGCTCGTAGGCACTGAGGTTCTTGCGGGAGCGGTTCTCGCGGTCCATTTCCGCAAAGAGCGCTCGGTCGTCGAGTTCGGACACCACCGCCAGCACCGGCAGCCCCAGTTCCAGGCACGCCCGGTGGCGCCGGTGGCCGAACACGATCTCGTAGCGCGCACCGTCGTCGGCTCCCGGCTCGCGTAGCGGCCGTACCTTGATCGGCTGGACATTGCCCCCGGCGCCCGCGATCTCGGCCTTCAGTTCCGCGAAGTCCTCGTCCTCGAACGACACCGCATGCCGGTTGGCCCAACGGCTCGGGCGCACCAGACGCGCGTCCAGGGCCTGCGCGCCGCGCTCGCCTTCGAGCTGCTGCACTTGGGCACGCAGCGAGTGCAACTCCTGCGCCAGGCCGGCATGGCGCATCACACCCGTGACGGGCTCGGACTGCGCCGCTGGCGCCGCTGGAGAGACGCCCACCGGCGGCAGGTCGAACTTGAGCCCCTTGCCCTTGCTGACGGCACTCATGCTGCGGCACCCCGCGCGAGCTGGCGACGCCAGGCCTTGATGCAGTGCATGCCGATGGCATCGGCCAGGCGGTCGGCGGCGTCGGTGGCACGGCGCACCGTGCGGCTGGTGCCCACGGCCTCGTCGTAGACCGTCCCGAAATTGGCGCTGGCCGCGCCGGCGGCGGCGCTCTTCGGGATCTCGACGGGCAGCAGCTTCTCGGCGTAGGCCGCGGCCATCCACTCCCGGACGGTGCTGCCTGCGGCGTCCGTCGTCTCGACCCGGGTGGGCAGGATGCTGATGAAGTCGAAACGCTTGTCCTGGGCGGCCGGCAGCCGGGCCGTCAGGTCCCCGAACAGCTGCCAGAACTGCGCGCTGCTGGCGAAGTCCAGTGCGTTGGGCGGCAGCGGCATGAGGATGCCGTCGGCGGCCATGAGCACGTTGATCGTCATGTACGACAGCGCCGGCGGCGTGTCCATGATGATCACGTCGTAGTCCGTGCGCAGCTCCTGCAGTCCCAGCTCCAGCACGCGCCAATACTGGAAGCCCGCGTCCATGACCATTCGGCCGGAGAGCTCGAACTCCGCACCGAACAGCAGCGGCGCCGCCGCCACCAGATCGATGCCGCTCCAGTAAGTCGGCCGCACGGCGTAGCGCAGCGAATCCTGCGCGCCCTCGACCAGCGGCAACATCGTGTCGTCGCGCCGGACTTCGGTGTCGGGCAGGATGCCGAAGAGCGTGGTCAGCGAGCCCTGCGGGTCGGTGTCGATCACCAGTACCCGGTGCCCGCGCAGGGACAGGCCCTGCGCCAGCGTCAAGGCCGTGGTGGTCTTGGTCACGCCGCCCTTGAAGTTGGCCACCGCGATCGTCACGGCATGAGCGCCGGCCGGGCGCAGGGCGCCGGCACGGTAGTGACGCACCCAGGACTGAAGCTCTTCCAGGGTGAATTCACGGCGGTTGCCCGCGCCAAGTTTGCCGACGGGGAGGACGCGCTTGCGGACCGCCACGTCCATGGCGTTCTTGTCCAGCCCGGTCAGGTTCATGACGTCACCCGTGTAGAAGCGCGGTGGCGTCTTGCGGTTCTCCGGCGCCAGCATCGCGCCACGGACCTGTGAGACGACTGCCTGCACCCGTCCCGCCTGAGCCAGAACCTCGGCCAGCGGTATCCCCTCGTCGATCACTGCGTCCATTGCACCCTCTTCTTTTTAAGTCGCGGCAGTGTATCTTTGTCGCGCGGTTTTGCGAAAAAGTGCATCTCTGCGACAACACAAATTCACGTCGCAGCTCTTGGACGCGTTCTCCGCTGCAGGCCGCCTGATCCGCAGGTGACAACCACAGCAGGTAGCTCAGCCTCTTCCGTAGCTCGCTGAAAGCCGCTGCCCTGCGTGCATCCCCGCGTCTAAACCGCGGCCAGCAGTTCACGCACCTTCAATGCCCCCCGTGCGGCGAGGAGGGCCGGCAACCGGTGCGCCATCACGTCTTGCACCCAGACATCGCGTGCGCGTGACCTGCTGCCCGGTGCGGATGGGAGTGCCCTCCTGCCGCGCCTTGGCCGACAGCATGCGGATCACCACCTGCCCGCCGTCGGACATGGCACCAAGAGGTCCACGCCCTGCCCAAGCAGTTCACGGGCGGGTGGCCGGCGGGCTTGTGCAAGCCGTGTCAACACTGCTGAGATGGGTGGTCGTGCGTGAGCGGCGTCAATGCGCCGGCCGCGTACTGCGTTGAGCACACAAGGGTGCTAACGCAACCAAAGTGGTGACGGTCTGGACCACCGTCCGGTCGCTGCCCTGAGCCGAAGCCGCATGGCGGTGCGGCATCGCCGCCCATGGAGCTTGGTGCACGCCGGCGCACTTCCCTTTGGAAATGCCGAGGGCGTGGCTGCCCGTTTCTGTGGCAGCGCTGCGTTGTCCGCGTGCGTAGCGGCCTGCTGCGGCATCGAGGCATTGGCGTGGGCGCGGTCCTGCGCAAAAGAAGCGGCAAAATCGCGGCCGATACTTGCAGCGGTGTGCCGCAGCGCCGCTAAGCACGCCCTGGCGGCGCTGAACTACAGCCGCATGCAGCCCATCCCGTCCTGTTGAAGAAGCATTTTCATGAGCAACCTGCCCCCTTGTCCTGCCTGCAACTCCGAGTTCACCTACGAGGACGGCAATCTGCTGGTCTGTCCGGAGTGCGCGCACGAATGGAGCCGTGACGCCATGCAGGCTCGGGAAGAACAGCGGGTGTGGAAGGACGCTCACGGCAACGTGCTGCAGGACGGCGACTCGGTGACCCTGGTCAAGGACTTGAAGATCAAGGGCTCCTCCGCGGTCATCAAGGTCGGCACGAAGGTCAAGAGCATCCGGCTGATCGACGGCGACCACGACATCGATTGCAGGATCGACGGCTTCGGCCCGATGCAGCTGAAGTCCGAGTTCGTGAAGAAAGCTTGACCAGCACGGCTCGCACCTCGGGCCTGAGGTGGCCTTGAGCGCAGAAGAGACGGACCAAGGCGCAGGCATAAAGGCCCGATCAGGATGGCCGAATCCTGGGCTGCAGTAATCAATGAACAAGTTTCTTCAATCGTTGCATGACCGTTTGCCGCCATGGATGGCAAATTGGTTCGACGTCCTGGTACCCGCGATAGAGGCCATGCTGATCGCGCTGGGCGCGTGGCTGGCGATGCGCGTTGCGCACCATCTCATCCGCAAGCTGACCAACACGTACTCCCTGCCCGGCAAGGTGACGGCGCTGTCGCTGCGCGTTGTGGCCTTCGTCGTTTACGGTGGCGCATTGCTGTGGGCGCTGGAGCGAATGGGGGTGTCCGGGGCCGTGCTGTGGACTGCCTTCACCGGATTCGCGACGGTCGGCGCGGTTGCGTTTTTCGCCGCCTGGAGCGTGCTGTCCAATCTCTTCTGCGCCTTGCTGATCTACATCACTGGAGCTTTCCGGATCGGTGACTTGGTGGAACTGCTGGAGAACGGGGAGAAGCCAGGCATCAAGGGGCGGGTCGTGGACATCAACCTGGTCTACACGACCTTGCATGAAAGCGGGGACGATGGAGGCGGAACCACGCTGCAGTTGCCCAACAGCCTGTTCTTTCAGCGGGTGCTGCGGCGCTGGTACGGCGATACGGAACGCGAAGCGAACAGCGGCAGTACGCCTCGTTCCTGAGGCCCTGGTGGGCAATATGGCCGCTCGCAGCGGCGCCCCGGACTGCGCTGACGTGGCGACGCCGGCCCGGCCGCTGGCGCTCGCGCTGCCCCGAGCGCTGTCTCTGGGCCAGCAACTGGCCGCACCCTGACGTCAAGCCTGTACCGTCAGAGCGTGCGCTGCTCAACGGGTTCTGGAAGGTTGCCGGGTCATCTATGGCATGGCGCCGGACTCTGGTTGGCAACCCCGTTGAGTTCTACGGGTTCGATTGAACCTGACCGAGGCCAGAGCGTTGCGTTCCAACGCGCTTGTCGCGTTGTGCCTCGGCGATCGTGATGCGCTCAATCGAGGCCAGCATGTGCCGCAGCGCCGCGGCCCGGGCGCCCTCGGCGTCCCGGCGATCGATGGCATCGGCGATGGCGGCGTGCTCAAGCTCGACCTGGCGGGAGAAATCGTCGTGGACGGCCTCGTTGGCCCGAGTGACGGTGATGACGTCGTGCAGCGCACGGCCGATGAAGTCCAGCAGCGAGGTCATCAACGGGTTGCCGGCGGCTTCGGCGATGGCGGTATGAAAGGCCATGTCCTCGGCGACGCCATCGCCGCCGTCGGCCACCGCATCGGCAATCCGGCGCAGCGCGCGCTGGATGCGCGCGTTCTGGGCCTCGCTGCGACGCGAGGCGGCGAGCGCCGCCATCTCGCTTTCCAGGCCGCAGCGTACTTCCTGGACGGCACGCACTTCGATGTCGCCGCCGGGTGCCGAAATCCTGAACGTGTTGGCCGCGTTGGGTCCCAGCACCACCGTGCCGCTGCCTTGCCGAGTCTCGACCAGCCCTTCGGACTTCAGGCGCGACACGGCTTCTCGGATCACGGTCCGGCTGACGCCGAACTGCTGCGCCAGCACGGGCTCCGGCGGCAGCCGGGCGTTCACCGGGTAGGTTCCGCCGCGCACCTGCTGCATCAGCGATGCGGTGACCCGGTCCGCCAGCGTGCCCGGGGCCGTCTGGGCGGACCTTTGCGCGTGAGCTCGGTCAGCTCTCATCACGCCCTCCCTTGCCCAGCCGCGACGCCGGCAGCTCCATGCGGCAGGGCCATTGGCGACGGCTGCGGCCACCGCGTTGCAAACGGGAGCACCCCACCGCTCCACACGATCTGTTCCATCGAACCTCCACCCGCTTCGGCCAAGAACCCTGGCAAGGGCGTCACCCATGGCGTGACAGGCCCTGCTGGAGTCTCCAGCGACGCGCAGCATACCGACGCAGTTCCACCTGCTGCTGACGGCACGCCGCGTCGTCCGTGCGCGTGGATGGCCGTGTCGGCTGCCGCAAGCGTCGCTCAGGCGGCCAGCGCGACGCCTTGTGCGGCCACGTGGGCGCGAATGATCGAGGCGTAATCCCGGTCGGCGACGAAACCCAGCGCGCGGGCGCGCTCGGCGGTGAAGTCGCTGGGCCAGGACGCCACGATGCGCTCGACCGCTGGGTCACGCTCGAAGCGCACCCGCGCCGCCACCTCGGCACCGGCCACCGCGCGCAGCGCTTCGATCATCTCGCCCACGGAAACCGACAGGCCAGGCAGGTTGACCGTGCGGTCGATGCCCAGCGCCGCGCCGTCGATGGCAATGGCATGCATGAGGTTGCTGACCGCACACTGCGGCGACTGCAGCCACATGCGCACGTCGGTGGATACGGGGCAGAGGGCCGGCAGGCCGGCCAGCGGCTCGCGGATGATGCCGCTGGCGAAACTGGAGGCGGCCTTGTTCGGGGCACCGGGGCGCACCGAGATCGTGGGCACGCGCAGCGTGACGCCATCGATATAGCCCTTGCGCGTGTAATCGCCCACCAGCAGCTCGCCGATCACCTTCTGCACGCCGTAGGAGCTCTGCGGCAGGGCACGCGTGTCGTCGGCGACCCGGGCGGGCAGCGGACCGCCGAAGGCGGCCACCGAGCTGGTGAACACGACCCGGGGCCGGGTGCCCAGGGCTCGGGCGCGTTCGAGGATCAGCCGGGTCGCATCGACGTTCACGCGCATCCCGAGGTCGAAGTCGGCTTCGGCCTGGCCGCTCACCACCGCGGCCAGGTGGACGATCGTGGTGGTGTGCACGCCGATCGCATGCTCCAGCGCGGCCGGATCGTTGATGTCGGCCGCCATGTAGTGCACACGCGGGTCTTCGATGGGCTGCAGCGGCGCCGCCCGGTCCAGCAGCGTGATGCGCTCGATGGGCCCGCCGGCCGCCACGGACGACACCAGTCGCCGCGCCAGGGCGGAGCCAAGGAAACCGGCGCCGCCGGTGATGAGGACGTTCATCGTCGGTCCTGTGGAGGTAAAGGAACGATGTGAGCGGGGTCGCCGGGACGCGGTCCGCGGTGTGGCCACCTGGGCGGCGCCCCGCGACCCTGTTGCTTACCTGGCGCTGGCCCGCAGCTTGGCGATCTCGTTGAGCATCTCGGCACCGAGCTCGCCGCCGAGGTCCTTCGCGTGCTTGTTGATGACCGGCATGAGCTTCTCGCGCATGCGGGCGGCCTCGGCCGGCGACAGCTCGTTGACCTGCATGCCGCGTTGCTTGAGCTCCGCCAGGAACTTCGCTTCGCTCTTGCGCGAGACGTCGCGCTGGTAGGCCGAGGCCTCCGCCGCGGTTTCGCGCATGAGCTTCTGCTCGTCCGGGTTCAGCTTGTCCCAGACCTTCTTGCTGACCACGACGACGTAGGGCGTGTACGTGTGCCGCGTGATGCTGAGGTACTTCTGCACCTCGTTGAACTTCGAGGTGTTGATGGTCCCCAGCGGGTTCTCCTGGCCGTCCACGGCCTTGGACTCCAATGCGGTGTAGACCTCCGGGAACGGCATCGGCACGGCGTTGGTCCCGAGCGTGTTGAATGCATCGATGTAGACCGGGTTCTGCAGCACCCGGATCTTCAGGCCCTGCAGGTCCTCGACCTTGGTGATGGGACGCTTGCTGTTGGTGATGCTGCGAAAGCCGTTCTCCATCCAGCCCAGCACCACCATGCCCTTGTCGCTCATCTTCGCGGCAATCGCGTTGCCCACCGGACCGGCCAGCACGCTGTCAACCTCGCTGGCCGTGCCGAAGGTGAACGGCAGGTCGAGCAAACCGATTTCCTTGACCACGCTGGCGATCGGCGACGAGGTGAGGATGCCCAGTTCCTGCACGCCGCCCTGCACGGCGGACGTCATCTGGGCGTCACCGCCGATGACGCCGTTGCCGTAGATGCGCACCTTGATCTTGCCGCCGCTGCGCTGGGTCACCAGCTCCGCCCACTTCTTGCCGCCCAGCGCGGCGGGATGGTCGTCGGCGATCACGTGGCCCAGCTTGAAGCTGTGCTCCCTGTAATCGGCGGCAAGGGCGCTGCCGGCGGTCACGCACCCGGCAATGGCGGCGAGCAGGATGCGGCGGGTAGCGGCGAAGCGCTGGTTGCGGTTCATCTGGATGTCTCCTGGCTTGGTGTGCTTGGTTGGCGTGGGAAAAGATGCTCCGCGGTGCGGCGAGCGGCACCGGAGAGCTTGGGATCGGTGATTCGCGTGGGGACGCCTGGTTGGCACCTCGGTGGCCGCGGCCGTCAGGCCGCGATACCCAGGCGCCGCAGCTCGTCGAGCCAGCCGAAGCTCTCGGCCGTCGGCCCGCTGGGCTTGTATTCCGCGCCGATGTAACCGCTCCAACCGAGCTGGTCGATCTCGCGCAGGACTTCGGTGTAGTTGAGCTCGCCACGATCGGGCTCGCCGCGCGAAGGCGCGCCGGCGATCTGGATGTGGCCGATCTTGGCGAAGTGCCGCTTCAGCCGCGTGATGACGTCGCCCTGCTGCACCTGCACGTGGTAGCAGTCGAACATGATGCGCAGGCTTCCCAGGCCGGTGCGCTCGATCACGTCCGCGGCCTGGTCGGCGCTGTTGAGGAAATAGCCCGGACGGTCGCGGCCGTTCAACGGCTCGATCAGCAAGCACACGCCGGTGCCCTCGGCCAGCCGCACGGCCCGCTCCAGGCTGGCGCAGTAGCTGCGCTGCGCGTCGGCGGCCGGCACGTGTCCCACGAGGCCGGCCATCACGTGCACCGCGGGCCGGCCCAGCGCCTGCGCATACTCCAACGCCTGCTGCACCGAGCGGTCGAAGGCCGCCTCGTGGCCGGGCAGTGCGGCCAGCCCCCACTGGCCGGCCTCGCCCGATGCGGTGTTGATGCCCACCAGCGTCAGGCCGTTGTCGTCGAGCACCTGCCGCAGCGTGGATACGCCGTGCTCATAGGGAAACCAGCATTCGACGGCCGAGAAGCCGGCGCGGCGCGCGGCAGCGAAGCGTTCGATGAACGGCAGCTCGGTGAACAGGATCGAGAGGTTGGCGGAGAACTTCAGCATGGTGGGCGGTGCAATGAGGGAGTAGGTGGCTACCAGCGGGCGCCAAAGGCGCTGGTCAACTCGGCGATCTGTGCATCCGGCAGCGGTGCGGCCCCGGTCATCAGCCACAGGCGGGCGGTCTCTTCGAGCTCTTCGAGCACGGCCATGGCCGCCGTCGGCGACTCGTGCCAGACGTTGGGGCCCAGACGGTCCAGCATCACCGCGCGCAGCGGCTTGTGCGCCGCGTGCCCCGCCGCGATGGCCTGCGCGACGAGGTCGCCCACCTTGGGGTCGCCGGGGCGGTGGTACGGGATCAGGGGCACGTGGCCCACTTTCATCACGTAGTAAGGCGTGATGGGCGGCACGATGTCCGAGGGACGCCACACGCCCTTGAGCGTCAGCGCCACCAGGTGCGTGGAGTGGGTGTGGATGACGCAGCGCGCCGCGCTGTCCGCGGCGTAGATGCGCCGGTGCAGTGCCAAGGTCTTGCTTGCCCGGTCGCCGCCCAACGGCTGGCCGTCGCTGTCGACGTGCGCCAGCCGCTGCGGCTCAAGCCGACCGAGGCAGGCGTCGGTGGGCGTGATGAGGAAGCTGCCATCCTCCAGCCGCACGCTGATGTTGCCGGCCGTGCCGTGCACGTAGCCGCGCTCGAACAGCGAGCGTCCGGCGGCACAGACTTCCTCGCGCAGGGTGAGCTCGTTCATCGCGTGGGCGCGGCCGCGAGCATCGCGAAGGCCTTCGCGAAGAAGTCGGCGGTGCCGAAGTTGCCGGACTTGAGCGCGATGTGCAGGCCGCCCGAGGCCACCGTGCCGTGCGCATGGCACCACGGCACGCCGGGGTCGATCTGCGGGCCGATCTGCATGGACTTGATGCCCAGCGCCTGCACGCACGCGCCCGAGGTCTCGCCGCCGGCGACGATGAGCTGCCCCACGCCGAGCTCGACCAGCCCGCAGGCGATGGCGGCCAGGCAGCGCTCGACCATTTCGCCCGCTTGCTGCACACCGAGCCGCTGCTGCACCGCCTTCACGGCACCGGCCTCGGCGGTCGAATAGATCAGCACCGGCGCGTGCGCCATGTGCTCGCGGGCCCAGCCCAGGCTCTCGCCAACGACGTCGCGGCCCTCGGCGTGGCGCAGCGGGTCGATGGCCAGCGCCGCGCCGCCGGCATCGATGAAGGCCCGCACCTGCTGGTTCGTCGCCCGCGAGCAGCTGCCCGAGACGATGGCCTGTCGGCCGTGCACGGCCGGCAGCCGCGCCGCGTGCTCGTTGGGCACGAAACCCCAGCGCGGCGGCAGCCCGATCGCCAGCCCCGAGCCCGCCGTGACCAGCGGCAGCTCGGCCACGGCTTCGCCGATGCGCATCAGGTCCTCGTTGGTGACGGCATCGACGATGGCGTGCCCGATACCGGCCGTGCGCAGCGCGTCGAGCCGCTGGCGGATCGCCTGGGCCCCGGCCAGCACCGTGCGGTACTCCACCAGGCCCACCGGCCGCGCGCACTGCGACTGCAGCACCCGCACCAGGTTGGGGTCGGTCATGGGCGTGAGCGGGTGGTGCTGCATGCCCGATTCGCTCAGCAGCGCGTCGCCGACGAACAGATGCCCCTTGAACACCGAGCGGCCGTTGTCGGGAAAGGCGGGTGTGGCGATCGTGAGCGGACACGCCAGCGCCGCCATCAGCGCCTCGCTCACCGGGCCGATGTTGCCCTGCGCGGTGCTGTCGAAGGTGGAGCAGTACTTGAAATAGACCTGCGGCGGCGTGTCCGCGGGAGCCAGGCTCAGCAACCAGCGCAGTGCTTCGAGCGACTCGGCGACTGCCTCGGCCGCGGGGCTGGTGCGCGACTTCAGCGCGACGACCACCGCATCCGCGTCAATGTGGGTCACGCCCGGCGGCACGCCGATGGTCTGCACCACGCGCATGCCCGCGCGCACGAGGTTGTTGGCCAGGTCGGTGGCGCCGGTGAAATCGTCGGCAATACAGGCGAGCTTCATGGAGTCGGCAGCACGGTTCGGCGATCAACCTGTCGCTCGGCGGGCCGCTCGGTAAAACGATGGAGTCATCATACGAATTCGTATGATGACTTGATTAGAGGGCTAACCCTCGGTATCCATTTCCATCGAGCCGCGCGCGCCTCTTGCCCTCGGCGGGGCCGTCCTCGTCGCCATGGCGGGCCAACCCCCGCCACAAGCAAGAAGCAGCCATGCGGGAGGCCCGAGGCGCTGCCGCCGGGGCTCCGCATGGCTGCTCTGTCCCCGCAGGGCCGAGCCGCAGGCGCGGTGCGGCTTGCCGGGGATGCAGGGGGTTGATTACGGCAGCTGGTACTCGTCCGGGCAGCCCGCCGCGGTGAGCAGCACGTCGGTGGACGAGTTCAGCGCGGTCTCGGCCGAGTCCTGCACGACGCTGATCACGAAGCCGATGGCCACCACCTGCATCGCCACGTCGGTGGAGATGCCGAACAGGCTGGTGGCCATCGGGATCAGCAGCAGCGAGCCACCGGCCACGCCGGAGACGCCGGCGGCCGCCAGTGAGGAGACGATGCACAGCAGCAGCGCCGTCGGGATGTCCACCTGCATGCCCAGCGTGTGCGCCGCCGCCAGCGTCATCACGGAGATCGTGACGGCCGCGCCGGCCATGTTGATCGTGGCGCCCAGCGGGATCGAGATGGCGTAGGTGTCCTCGTGCAGCTTCAGCCGCCGGCACAGCTCCAGGTTGACCGGGATGTTGGCGGCCGAGCTGCGGGTGAAGAAGGCCGTGATGCCGCTCTCGCGCAGGCACAGGAAGACCAGCGGGTACGGGTTGCGGCGCGTCTTCAGGTAGACGATCAGCGGGTTCACCACCAGCGCGACGAACACCATGCAGCCGACGATCATGGCCAGCAGCCGGCCATAGCCGACCAGCGCCCCCAGGCCGGACTCGGCCAGCGTCGCGCCCACCAGCCCGAAGATGCCCAGCGGCGCAAAGCGGATCACGACCTTGACCAGCGACGACACCGCGTCGGAGAGGTCGAAAAGCATCTGGCGCGTGCTGGCGGTGGCGTGGCGCAGCATGACGCCCAGGCCGATGGCCCAGGCCAGGATGCCGATGAAGTTGGCTTCCAGCAGCGCCTTGACCGGATTGGTCACCGCGCTGAGCAGCAGGTTCTTGAGCACGCCGAGGATGCCCCCGGGCGGCTCGCCGCCCACCGGCGGCGCGTTGAGCACCAGCGTGGTCGGGAACAGGAAGCTCGCCAAGACCGCCACCAGTGCCGCGGCCAGGGTGCTGAGCAGGTACAGCACCAGGATCGGCCGCACGTGCGTGGGCTGGCCCTTTTCGTGGCCGGCGATGGCCGCCGCCACGAGGATCAGGACCAGCACCGGCGCCACGGCCTTGAGCGCGGCGATGAAGAGGTCACCCAGCAGCGCCGTCGAGCGCGCCACGCCGGGTGCCAGCAACGCCAGGACAATGCCGCAGACCAGGCCGATCGCGATCTGGGTCACGAGGCTGGTGCGTGCCAGGAATCTTGGGAGCGCCTGTACGGCCGTGTTCATGAGTTGTCTCCTGTGGCGGGTGCCTGTGTGTATGCGCGAAGCAAGAGGGGGTCCGGTCGCGCTGCCGGACTTGCAAGCCCCGGGGCAGGATGGGCGTGCGGCAGCTGCGTCAGCACTCGATGAAGCTGACCGCGAGCCCGCCGCGCGAGGTTTCCTTGTACTTGTCGAGCATGTCGCGCCCGGTGTCGCGCAAGGTGCGGATGGCCTGGTCGAGCGAGATCGCGTGCGCGCCGTCGCCGCGCAGCGCCAGTTGCGCGGCGTTGATCGCCTTGACCGAGGCCATGGCGTTGCGCTCGATGCACGGCACCTGCACCAGTCCGCCCACCGGGTCGCAGGTCAGCCCCAGGTTGTGCTCCAGGCCGATTTCGGCAGCGTTCTCGACCTGCTCGGGCGTGCCGCCCATCACCTCGGTCAGGCCGGCCGCGGCCATCGCGCAGGCCGAGCCGACTTCGCCCTGGCAGCCGACCTCGGCGCCCGAGATCGACGCATTCTTCTTGATCAGCGAGCCGACCGCCGCCGCGGCGAGCAGGAAGTCCACCACGTGGCGCTCGTCGCTGCCGGGCTGGAAGCGCATGTAGTAGTGCAGCACCGCAGGGATGATGCCGGCCGCGCCGTTGGTCGGCGCCGTGACGACGCGGCCGCCACCGGCGTTTTCCTCGTTGACGGCCAGCGCGTAAAGATTGACCCAGTCCAGCGCCTCGAAGGTCTGGCTGATGAGGTTGCCTGCGCGCTCGCGCTCCTGCAGCCGGCGATGCAGCGCGGCGGCACGGCGGCGCACGTTGAGGCCGCCGGGCAGCGTGCCCTCCTGCGTGATGCCGCGCGCCACGCAGCCGCGCATGGCGTCCCAGATCTGCCCGAGCGCGGCGCGCGTTTCGTCCTCGCTGCGCCACGCCAGCTCGTTGGCCAGCATCACCTCGCTGATGCGCAGCGAATGCTGCCGGCAGACCGCCAGCAGCTCGGCCGCGCTGTCGAAGGGGTAGCGCACCTTCACCTCGGCGGCGCCGGTGGAGCCGGTGCGGGCCTGCGCCTCGTTGATCACAAAACCGCCACCGATCGAGTAGTAAGTGTCCTCGGCCAGCACGGCTCCATCCTCGGCCCAGGCACTCAGGCGCAGCGCGTTGGGGTGGTGGGGCAGCGACACCGGCAGCAGCCGCAGGTCGCGCTCCCAGTCGAAGGCCACGGCGTGCCGGCCGGCCAGCCGCAGCGTTCCGCTGCGTCGCACCTCGTCGACGATGGGGCCGATGCGATCGGGGTCCACGCGGTCGGGGCGTTCGCCGCTGAGCCCCACCACCACGGCGCGGTCGGTGCCGTGGCCGATGCCGGTGGCCGACAGCGAGCCGTACAGCTTTACTTGCACGCGCCGCACCGCCGGCAGGCGGCCCTCGGCTTCGAGCCGGCACGCGAACTCGTGCGCCGCGCGCATCGGGCCCACGGTGTGGGAGCTCGACGGGCCGACGCCGATCTTGAACAGGTCGAGTGCGCTGATGGACATGGAGGGGGCGCCTTGCTTCAGTTTGTCTTACACGTGGCCCGAGACGGGCTCATGACAGCGCAGTATGGTCGGCAGGATTGCACTATTCAAACGATCATTTCTGGCTTCCGGTTTAGGAAAACTGAAGCATGAACATCAACGCCCCATCGCAAGTCCATGCCCGGCTGAAGGTGTTCCTGGTTGCGGCACGGCACCTTTCGTTCACGGAGGCTGGCGCGGAGCTGCACATCACGACCGGCGCCGTGAGCCAACAGATCAAGGCGCTGGAAGCCTGGCTGGGTTTCAGGCTGTTCAGGCGCCTGACACGGCGCATCGAGCTCACCGACGAGGGCCGCCGCCTGCAGGCGGCGGTCGATCCGGCTTACGCGGCGGTGGACTTGGCCATCGGACGCCTGCGCGGCGGTGCGCTCAGCGGCGTGGTCCGGCTGCGTTCGCTGCCCTCATTTCTTGCCACCTGGCTGCTGCCTCGCATGCCGCGGCTGATGCAGCGTTATCCAGGGATCGAACTGCAGGTGGAGGCCGAGGACAGTACCCGCTCGCTGCGCGAGGGCGAGTTCGACCTGGCGATCGACCTCAACGACGGCGCGCTGCCCGGCTTCCAGAGCACGGTATTGATCGAGGAGGAGATCTTTCCGGTGTGCGCGCCGGCGCTGATGCGCGGACGTCCGCCGCTGGAGGCTCCTGACCGTCTTGAGCACTATCCGCTGCTGCATGACATGACGGCCTGGCGCGGCAGCGCGCCCTACGCCGAGTGGGAGCGTTACCTTCGGGCCATCGGTGCGCCGCAGGTCGACGTGCGCCGCGGCTACATGTTCAACCGTAACCAGATCACGATCCAGGCCGCCATTGCCGGCATGGGGGTGGCGATCGCCCGGCGCACCCTGACCACCGACGAACTGGCCAGCGGCCAACTCGTTGCGCCCTTCACGCAATCGGTGCGCACTGGCAAGCGTTACTGCCTGGTGTATGTCGAGGGGGCGCTGGACGATCGGCGGGTATCCGCGGTCCACGACTGGATCGTGGAGGAAGCCCGCGAGGCGCAGCTGCTCAGGACTTCATAGGCCGGCCCACCGGAGCACCGTTGCCGTTGACGCGTATGAGCGGCTGATTTCAACAATCGATGTTGCAACATACTTGAAATCAAACACGTCGTCCTACTCCGGTCCCCTCCTAAGACCACAGCACGCATAGCAAAGAGACAGCTTGGTCTGGACCTGCCTCGAAGGGTTAGAGCAAATAGCAAATCCATGGCTGGGCAAGAAGAAGACAGGCTTTCCCTTCTCCACCCTTCAATGGCGTGACCGGATCGGGCAAGAGGGCATAGGTGAACAGCAAGATTCGAGTATGTTGTTTAAGCGTTTGCCCATCGTACGTTTAGGAAGCGATGGAAACCACGCACCGTAATGCCAGTACCTGGCCGCCGCAGCCGGCGATGTAGCCGGAGAAGCACTGCGCCATGGCTGCTGTGCGGGAACCATTGCCGCCATGGGACTGGGGCGCAGCAACGCTGCCAATAACCACTACCTGCACAAAAACCGTCACCTTGGGTGCGCTACTGGTCATGCGCCGGCGCGATGCTGGTGCCCTACCCGTAGCCAGCACCATCATTACGCCCGACAAGGTGACGGTTTTTGTGCAGGTCTGCCACCAACTGCGCTGGGTACTAGGGTCGGGTCGCTGGCGCCCAAGGTGACGGGTTTTGTGCACAAGCGCACGCCCTGCTGTGTGCCGCCACTTGTTGTATGGAAACCGTCACTTTGCTGCCCTGCCAACTCCAAGGCATGCACCGCGCTACAGGCTCCGTATGCGGTTGGGCTGCCTAGTTCGGCAAGCCGGGTTTTCAGCTTCAGGCATGCATGCAAGAGCCAGCTAGCTTAATAAATTTATAAAGCAAGCAAGCATTTCGGAGCCCAAAAACTCCTTTTAAATCAAAGACTTACGTGCGGCAAAGTGACGGTTTTTGTGCAATTTTGGGGTCAAAGTGACGGTTTTTGTGGTGGATAACTACCCAAAGTGACGGTTTTTGTGCAACCCAAAGTGACGGTTTTTGTGCAGCAAGGTGACGGTTTTGTGCAAAGTGACTGTTTTTGTGCATGTCTACTGCCAGCTGCTTCGTGCCGCTCCGCGGCCGGGCTGCTGAAGTCCAAGGTGACGGTTTTTGTGCAAGCCTGCTGCCGGCTCCTCTCAGCCGGCCTTTGACCAGACGGCTGGAATGGAACCCAAGGTGACGGTTTTTGTGCAGGGCTGCTGCTGGGTGCTCCCTGCCTCGCCGTGGCCGAATTGCTACTACTCGCGGTGACGGTTTCTGTGCAGGCAGGGGAAAAGTGACTGGGCTGCGTTGACCGACAGTCACCATCCGGATAACCTGCGACGCTTTTAAACCTACAGCTGTACGAGGCCCATGGCGAAGAGCAAACCTGCCCAGCCGGCTATCACACCTGCACAGGTCCGGGACTCAGTGAGCGAGCAGTACGCTCTGCAGCTTTTCGAGGACACCGTCGGGCGCAAGGGCCGATCCGCAACCATTGCGGATGCTGAACGCGACTTGGCATTTCCAAAGAACAATATCTTTGTAGATATCGCTGGCGTTGGGGTCTTGACTCGGCGTGGTCTCAACGTGATGAACTACCTTGCCAGTGATGCGCCGGTAGAGCAGTTGGAGTTCGACTGCGACGTTGACCTCTTCAAGTTCCTTATCAACTACGCGAGTCGCAATCAAAAGCACCTCAAGGATGCGCTTCGCGAGGCCCAGAAAACCAGCATCGTCGTAGAGCGTGAAAGGCCCGAGGGTGTGGGCGGAAACCCGGAGTTCGTCTCAATTCCGCTGGTCGGCATGGTTGGTATAGCAAATGGTCGTGTCTTCTTCCGCTTCGACCCAACCATCCGAAAGCTGCACAAAGACCCTCGCGGGTACACGCTGCTGTCATTGCGCACTACGTCAAACTTTCGCTCGGTCTTTGCCCATTCACTGTACGAGAAACTGAAGTCTGTCTCTTACAGGGGATCGCCGACCGAATGGCTCACCGTGGAGGCAGCGCGCGCCTGGGTCGGCGCGCAAGACTCGCAGTTCATGAGTGAGTACAAGCTGTTCCGGCAACGCGCGCTGTCCGTGGCAATCGAGCAGATCAACGATTTATCAGACCTTTATGTTGAGTATGAAACAAAAAACGTTCCGGGCTCGAAAAAGGTTTCTCATATCAGATTCATCTTCCGCGCTCAGGAAGGTGAAATGGTGCATTCAATGCGCCTGACGGAGACACGCAAGGCAATATACGAAACCCTGCGCGGAGAGTTTGGCGTGGGTACGGTGGACTTGCAGGCCATCACGTTGAATGCGGACAGATTCACACCGGAAAAAATACAAGCGGCGATTGAATTTGTGCGCCATCGCATCAACACGGCAAAAGGCAAGAAAATACAGTTCCCCGGACGTTTATTCATGAAGGCCCTGCAGGAGGGCTGGACGGTGCCGACCGCTGAAGTGAAAGATACGGGGCCGAATTCCAGTAGCCGCAAGCATCAGGCTGGCGGATCTGCCGCTACCGTGGATTCTAATGAGCAGGATGATCCCGTAGCACTCGCCCTGCGCAAGGAGTTCGAGCGCGACGGCGAAGAGGGATTCAAAGTCTACTCAGAAAGCGACCCGGAACGGCGCCGTGAATATATGGCCGGGTTCATGAGAACAGCGCATTTTCGGGTGCTGTGCAGTCAGCTTCAATTGGACAAGAAAGCCTTCTCTGAGCAATTGCTGCTGTCTCATGAACGCTTGCGGCATGCATTTGGCAAGTACGTCCTGAATGCTCGCAAGAAGGCGGCCAAAAAATCACAGGGAACAGCCCAAGCCGAGATGAACCTGACCTGACCTGGGCGCGGGTCAGCCGCACGCACGAAGTCAGCCGCAGCACTGCTCTTGCCCAAGCCGTTGGGCCCGGCAACAACCCGCAGCCGGGGATGTGCCGGGCCCTTTCGCCCATGCCTCAGAACAGATGCCGCAGGCCCAACGCGACGGTGCTGGCGGAGCTGCCCGCGGGCAGCGTGTTGCCGGGACCGAAGACGCCGAACAGTGCCGTGGTGGCGCGGCCGTTGAAGGCGCCGTTCTTGTCGTCGATGCGGGCGTAGCGCAGGTACACGTCGGTACGCTTGGACAGCGCGTAGTTGGCGCCCAGGTTGACGTGGGTACTGCGGCCCTCGGCCTTGGCCGCTCCGGTGGTGTACTCGCGACCGTCATCCTCGGTGCGGCCCACCTGGGCGACGAAGCTCCAGGACGTGCCCACCGGCACCTTCACGCCGATGCTCGCGCCCCGGACCTTGGGCGTGGCGCCGCTGGCCAGCTCGTTGCGGTAGTCCCAATAGTTGCCGCCCAGATTGAAGGCGCCGAACTTGTAGATGGCACCGACGTTGAAGGCGCGCTGGTCGGCATCGCCGGCCGCCAGCTCCTGGCCGCCCTGGACGTAGCCCACGTTGACGTCGAGCGGGCCGGCCTGGTAGCGCAGCATCCCGCCAACGTTTCGCTTCATCGTGCCGGCGGCCGGGATCCAGGGCGTGGCTGCGCTGGGGGCAACGGCCGCACGCTCCCCAGCAGCCACGGCCACCATGCCTGAGAAGCCGCTGAAGTTCGGCGTCCAATAGCTGACCTGGTTGTCCTGGCGGCTTTGCTCGCCATTGGAGAGGTACATCGCAAAGATGGGCGAGAACACGGCGAAGGCGTCCACGTCGCTGAACAGCAGCGAGTAGTGCAGCGGCGAATACTGCCGGCCCAGCCGGACCTCGCCCAAGCTGGAGGAAGTGAGGCTCACGTAGGCCTGGCGGCCGAACAGCCGCCCGCCCTGCAGCGAGGTGCCGGTGTCGAGGGCGACACCGCTTTCCAGCACGGCCGTGGCCTTGAGGCCGCCGCCCAGGTCCTCGATGGCCCGCAGGCCCCAGCGCGAAGCCGTGAGGCCGCCGCTGCCCAGCCGTGTCATCGAGCCGCGGCCGGAAATGCGGTTGGACTCCGCATAGACGTCGGCCACGCCATAGAGCGTGACGTTGGACTGCGCGACGGCGCTGCCAACACAAGCCAGCAGCGCGGCGGCCATGGCGGGATATTTCATCGGGTTGTCTCCCGGTGGTGAGTTGATTGGTTTCGGTTCGATGACGAGCACTGACGCCAGGGACCGGGCAGTGCTGCGCCACAGCCACCGCATGCACGGCGGCTGGGGTCGGGTTGGGGCATTCAGGGCGTGCCGCCGCAGGTCAGCGCCGGCGCAACAAGCCGCGCGTCAGGCTCAGGCGGCGATGGCCTCGGGCGACAGGGCGACCTCCTCGGTGGTCGCGCGGCGCAGCTCCCGCCGCTCCGAGAAGTCATACCAGCGGCCGCGGTGCACGGTGGCGGTGTTGTCCCACATCACCAGGTCGCCCGGGGTCCACTCGTGCGTGTAGACGAACTCGCGCTGCGTGGCGTGCTCCAGCAGGTCCATGATCAGCATGCGGCCTTCGGCCGTGGTCATTCCGACGATCTCGCTGCAGTGGATGCCGACGAAGAGGATCTTGCGGCCCGAGCGCGGGTCGGTTTGCACCAGCGGCCACACCGCCGGCGGGATCGCGTTGCGCTGCTCCTCGGTGTAGTTGGTGTCGCCCAGCAGGAAGCGCGAATGCAGCGCGTAATGCACCGCCTGCAGCTTGTCGAGCTTCTGCTTGAGCCAGTCCGGCAGCGCGTCATAGGCCATGCGCAGGTCGGCGAACTGGGTCTGGCCGCCGAAGCTGGGCGTGATGCCGCAGGACAGCATCGAATACTTGGCGCGCGGGCGCTGGAAGGAGCTGTCGCTGTGCCAGAGCTGGTTCGCGATGTTGCCGACGATCTTCGCGTGCTCGCGGCTGGCCACCTCGCCCTCGGCCGTGACGTTGGAGATGTCGGCGAGCTCGGCGTACTTGAAGCGGTGCGGGCCGCCCTTGACCTTGCGCAGCCCGAGGTCCAGGGGGCCGAAGCGCTTGGCGAAGGCGATCTGCTGGTCCTGCGTCAGGGGCTGCCCATGGAACACGAGCACCGCGTGCGTGTCCATGGCGTGCTCGATCTCGCGCACCTGCTCGGGCGTGAGCGGTTGCGTCAGGTCGATGCCGCTGGCTTCGGCGGCGAAGGGCGACAGGGGGTTCAGTTGCAGGCTCATCGGAGTCTCCTTCACTCGGGTTTGATGTTGGCCGCCTTGACGACGCGGCTCCATTTGTCGATCTCGGTCCTGATCACGGCGTCGTAGGCCTCGGGCGTGGAGCCCACGGGCTCCATGCCAAGCTCCACCATGCGCCCCGACAACTCGGGCGAGCGCACCGCCTGGCCGATGTCGGCGCTGATCTTGTTGAGCAGCGGCCGCGGCACGCCGGCCGGCGCGATGACGCCGATGAAGCTCATGGCGCTGAAGCCCGGCACCGTCTCGGCCACCAGCGGGATGTCGGGATTGGCCAGCGCCCGCTTGGAGCTCGACAGCGCCACCACCTTCAGCTTCCCGTCCTTGACGAAGGGCATGGACGAGAACAGCACGTCGAACAGCACCGGCACCCGGCCGCCGAGCACGTCCTGCTGCGCCGCGGCGCTGCCCTTGTAGGGCACGTGCACCATGTCGATGCCGGCCATGTGGTTGAGCATCTCGCCGGCCAGGTGCGTGCCGGTGCCCATGCCCGGCGTGGCATAGCTAAGCTTGCCCGGGTTCTTCTTCGCGTATGCGATCAGCTCGGCCACACTGCCCACGGGCAACGAAGGGTGCGTGAACAACCCGAAGTGCGCCTGCGACACTTGGGCCACCCCCACGAGATCCTTCTTCGTGTCATAGGGCAGCTTGGGCTGCAGGGCCGGGTTGATCATGTGCGCCGTGATCGCCATGCCCAGCGTGTAGCCGTCGGGCGCGGACTTGGCCACGAAGTCGGTGCCCAGCATCGTGCCGGCGCCGGGCTTGTAGTCCACGATCACGGGCTGTCCCCACTGCGCCTGCAGCCGCTCGGCCAGCAGCCGGGCCACCATGTCGGTGGGGCCGCCGGGGGCAAAGGGCACGATCAGCTTGACCGGCTTGGCGGGCCAGGCCCCGGGCTGCGCAGCGGCCCACAGCGGAAGCAGGCATGCGGCGGCGAGCAGGCCGCGTCGTGCGGCTGCGAATCTGTTCATAGCGGTGTCCGTTGGCGGGTGTCGGGGTTCAGTCGGCGGTGGCGCCCGAGGCCTTGACGACCTTGGCCCAGCGGTCGATCTCGGTCCGGATGTAGGCGTTGAATTCCTCGGGCTTGCTGCCCACCGGCGTCAACGCGATGTCGGCCATGCGGGCCTTCACCTCGGCCGATTGCAGCGCGCGCGCGAAATCGGCGCTGAGCTGGTTCACGACCTCCGGCGGCGTGGCGCTGGCCACCACCGCGCCGAACACGCTCTGCACCACGAAGCCGGGCAGGGTTTCGGCGGCGGCCGGGATGTCGGGCGCGATGCCCTCGCGCTTGGGGCTCAGCACGGCGATGGGCTTCATCTTGCCGGCCTTGATGTGGGGCAGCGACGAGAACAGCGGATCGAACAGCAGGTCCACGCGGCCGGCGAACACGTCCGGGTAGGCGCCGCCGGAGCCCTTGTACGGCGCATGCAACATGTCCAGGCCGGCGCTGGTCTTGAGCAGCTCACCCGCCAGGTGCATCGAGCTGCCGCTGCCCGGTGAGGCGTAGGTGAGCTTGCCCGGATCCTTCTTCGCCAGCGCGATCAGTTCCTTGAGATTGCCCGCCGGGAGACTGGGCGAGGCCGCCAGCACCACCGGCGAGGTGGCCAGCATCGACACGCCGGTCAGGTCCTTGAGCGTGTCGTAGGGCAGGTTCTTGCGCAGGCTGGGGTTGATGACATGCGACGTCACCACCAGCCCGATGGTGTGGCCGTCCGGCGCCGCCTTGGCGGCGAAGTCGGTGCCCAGCACCGTGCCCGCGCCGGCCTTGTAGACGACCAGCACCGGCTGCTTCCAGAGGGCGTTGAGCTGCTTCTCCAGCAGCCGCGCCAGGATGTCCACCGCCCCGCCGGGCGCATTGGGGACCACCAGCGTCACGGGCTTGCTGGGGAAACCGCCTTGCGCCCAGGCCAGCGCCGGACCCAGTGCGCAGCCCATGGCGGCAGCGCACAGCAACGATCTGCGAATCATCTCGTCTCCGATAGTGTTTGCAAAACTTTGGACGCTACGACCGTTTTATTCAAGACATCTGTGATCAACCCTGTATCAGTTAGGGTCGATATGGCGGAGAACTTTGATTTTTTTGGTCCGAATGTCCAAAATTTCAGTAACGCACAGGAGCACTGACCCCATGAAGACCATCACCCGCACGGACGAGCGGATCCTGCAGTCGGACATCTTTGAACGCGAGACGCGCCGCCAGCGGCCCGATCTGGGCACCTGGCGCGAGGCCGCCCGCGACGTCAAGGTGTACCGGCGCTGCGACGTGCTGGTGGTCGGTGGCGGCCCGTCGGGCACGGCGGCCGCGGCCGCGGCCGCCAAGGAAGGCGCCGACGTGGTGCTGTTGGAGCGCTACAACCACCTGGGCGGCCTCTCCACCGGCGGCCTCGTGATCTGGATCGACCGCATGACCGACTGGTCCGGCGACCTGGTCATCCGCGGCTTCGCCGAGGAACTGTTCGACCGGCTGCCCGCCGATGCGGTGGCCGGACCGTCGCGTGCCGAATGGGGCTCGCGCGACCCGGCCAAGGCCGCGTACTGGAGCAACCGCACCGCGGCCTACCACGGTGTCGTGACCTGGTCGCCCACCATCGACCCCGAGCGGCTGAAGCTGCTGAGCCAGGACATCGTGCTGGAGCGCAAGGTCCAGCTGGTCTACCACTCCTGGGCGGCGGAGCCGATCGTCGAGGACGGCGCGGTCAAGGGCGTGGCCTTCGAGAGCAAGGAGGGCCGCATGGCGATCCTGGCGAAGGTGGTGGTCGATGCCACGGGCGACGGCGACATGTTTGCCCGCGCCGGCGCCGCCTACGAGAACGACATCGAGGAAGCCGACGTTCACCACTGCATGAACACCTCGTGGCTGTTCGGCGGCGTGGACATGAAGCGCTGGATCGACTTCAAGACCGGCGAGCCCGAGCGGCACGCGGCGTTCATGCAGGGCGGGCGTGACGCGCTGGGCCTGTTCGAGCGTCCCTTCGTTTCATGGCGCAACGACATCGCGCTGTTCATGGGGCCGCGCCAGTCGGGGTACTCGGCACTGGACGTGGACGACCTGACCGAGGTCGAGGTGAGGTCGCACCGGGCGATGGCGGCGCACCTGGAGTACTTCCGCGCGCACGCGCCGGGCTTCGAGAACGCGTACTTGCTGCAGAGTGCGCCGCAGATCGGCGTGCGCCATGCACGACGGCTGCGCGGCGTCGGGGCCGTGCGGCGCACGCAGTGGCCCGATGGCATCGCGCTGCCTGACGAGGTGGGCGTGACGCCAGCGGTGTCGCCCAAGTTCCCCAACATCTCCATTCCTTATGGCGCGCTGGTGCCGGAGCGGGCCGATGGCCTGCTGGCTTGTGGCCGCCACATCTCGTGCGACAAGAACTCGCATGGCTTCATGCGCGAGATTCCCCAGTGCTGGATCACCGGCCAGGCCGCCGGCGCGGCCGCCGCGCTGGCCGTGGCCCAGGGCGTGCAGCCGCGCGCCGTGGACATCGCCTCGCTGCAGCGGGCGTTGATCAAGCAGGGCGTCTTCCTGCGCACCGCGGACGCCACTGCCGCGGTGGCCTAAAGGCGCCGAAGCGCTGCCGCCATGCGCAGTCCTACAGTGCCAGGTGAGGCCGCAAGGGTGCGGCCGCGGACATTCACCATGGCTGAACAAGACGAACCGCAAAACAACAACCAACAGGCCCAGCGTCCCGACACCGTCAGCGCGCTGGAGCGCGGCATCGCCGTGCTGCGCTGCTTCGATGAGCAGCATCGCCAGCTCACGCCCACCGAGCTGGCGCGCCTCACCGGCATCCCGCGCCCGACCGTCACGCGGCTGGCGACCACGCTGGTCACCCTGGGCTTCATGACCCAGGAGCCCGGCGGTGAGCGCTTCATGCTGGGCCCGGGCGTGGTGTCGCTGGCGCGCGTGTTCCTCTCCGGACTGGACGTGCGCGCGGTGGCGCGCCCGCGCATGCAGGCCCTGGCCGAGGCCGTGGGCGGCG
Source organism: uncultured Azohydromonas sp. (assembly GCF_937926365.1). Classification (GTDB taxonomy): domain Bacteria; phylum Pseudomonadota; class Gammaproteobacteria; order Burkholderiales; family Burkholderiaceae_C; genus Azohydromonas. Next base: position 25,311 of record NZ_CALAOH010000249.1, read on the forward strand.
CGGTCTACCTGGCCGTGCCCGATGGGCTGGACATGGTGCTGATCGAGGCCTGCCGGCCGCGCTCGACCATGCTCACCGCGCGCCTGGACGTGGGTTCGCGCGCACCCATGGCCAACTCCGCGCTCGGCCGCGCCTACCTGTACGCGCTGCCGGCGCCCGAGCGCGAGGCGCTGATCGAGTCGCTGCGGCTGGCGCGCGGCAGCGATTGGCCCTCCCTGGAAGGCGGGCTGCGCCGCGCGCTCGACGAGGCCGCGCGGCTGGGCTACTGCAGCTCGGCGGGCGAATTCCATCGCGAGATCAACTCGGTGTCGGTGCCGCTGATCGGGCCCAACGGCGAGGTGATGGCGCTCAACTGCGGCGGCCCCGCATTCGTGTTCACGGAGCCGGTCCTGCGCGACAGCGTCGCGCCCGGGCTGATCGAGCTGGCACGGGTGCTGGCGGCCGACATCGGCGGCAGCGTGCCGCCACCACGATCCTGACCATTCCATGCGACTCAACGACGACGAAAAGGCAATGCTCGACGGCCGCGACGGCGCGGCCGTGAGCAAGGCGATGGACCTGCTGGTCCGCTACGGCGAGGCGCTGGGCGCCGAGCGGCTGGTGGACACCCGCAACGTGTGCGGCACCGTCAGCGCCAGCACGCCCTTCATGCGCGACTTCGCACTGCAGAAGGGCGGTATGGACGCGGTGTTCTCCGAATTCAACCTCGACAGCGACACCGTGGTCGAGGTGCCGCCGGTCAAGGTGTACAGCACCCACCTGCAGCTGGGCTTCGACCCGAACGAGGCGCAGCGCATGGGCATCGCCGAGGAGGTGGTGCAGTTCTACCGCAAGGGCGAGGCCTTCACCGCCGGACGCGGCGTGCAGCTGGGCAACACCTGCACGCCGTACCAGGTGGGCAACGTGCCCACGCGCGGCGAGCATTGCGCCTGGATGGAGTCGTCAGCGGTCGTGTACTGCAACTCGGTGCTGGGCGGGCGCACCAACACCGAGGGCCGCGAGAGCACCGGCGCGGCCATGCTCACGGGCAAGATTCCCTATTGGGGCTACCACCTCGACGAGAACCGGCGGGGCACGCACCTGGTTGAGCTCGACATCGACCTCGAATCCACCTTCGAGTGGGGCCTGCTGGGCTACTGGATGGGCGAGCTGGTGCAGGAGCGCGTGCCGGTGGTGGTGGCGCGCGGCGGCCGGTTCCTGAAGGCGCCCAACCTGCAGCGGCTCAAGCATTTCGGCGCCGCGGCCTCCTCTTCCGGCGGCGTGGAGATGTACCACCTGGTCGGGGTCACGCCCGAGGCGCCGACGGTGGAGGAAGCCTTCGGCGGCAACCGGCCCGTGCAGCGGCTGCGCTTCGGCGAGGCCGAGCGGCGCGCGACCTGGGACAAGCTCAACAGCACGGCGCGGGACCGCGAGGTGGACTACGTGATGCTGGGCTGCCCCCACTACAGCATCGAGCAGATCTGGGAAGCGTGCCAGCTGCTGCAGGGCCGCAAGGTGCACGAGAACAGCAGCCTGTGGATCTTTACCCCGCGTGCCATCAAGGCCCTGGCCGACCAGAACGGCTACACCAAGATCATCGAGGACGCGGGCGGGCACCTGATGAGCGACACCTGCTCGGCCATGAGCCGCGCCATGCCGCAAGGCACCAAGGTGGCCGCGCTCGACTCGGCCAAGCACGCGCACTACCTGCCCGCGATCATGGGCGTGCAGGCCTGGTTCGGCACCACCGCCGATTGCATCGACGCGGCCTGTACCGGCCGCTGGAACGGGAGGCTCGCATGAACACGACGACGGCAACTACCACCATCGTGCTGCATGGGCACAAGGTGGTCGGCGGCATCGCCGAGGGCGAGGCGCTGCTCACTACCGAGCGCATCTCGGGCTGGGGCGGCATAGACCCGCGCACGGGCAGCGTCATCGAGACGCGCCACCCGCTGCGCGGCGTGAGCTTCGCCGGCAAGGTGCTGGTGTTTCCGGGCGCCAAGGGCTCGTCGGGCTGGTCCAACCAGTTCCACATGACGCGGCTGATGGGCACCGCGCCGGCGGCCATGCTGTTCAACGAGATGACGACCAAGATCGCGCTCGGCGCCGTGGTGACGCGCGCACCGGCGCTGACCGGTTTCGACCAGGACCCGCTGCAAGTGATCCGCACCGGCGACTGGGTACGTGTCGATGCCGAGCGCGGCATCGTCGAAGTGACGAGGCGATCCACCGATGAGTGACCAGACCCCCAAGCGCAAGCTGCGCAGCAACTTCCCGCGCGGCTCCTACCTGTGGGCCGTGCGCAATGCGCAGTGGCAGGCGATGGGCATTCCCGAGGCGGATTGCGAGAAGCCCAAGATCGCGGTCGTCAACTCCAGCTCTGAGCTCGCAGCCTGCTACAGCCACCTGGACCAGGTCGCCAAGGTGGTGAAGGAGGCGATCCGCGCCGCCGGTGGCGTGCCTTTCGAGATCCGCACCGCGGCACCGAGCGACTTCGTCACCGGCGCGGGCGCGCGGGGCGCCTACATGCTCGCCGCGCGCGACCTCGTCACCAACGACATCGAAGTCGCGGTGGAGGGCGCGCAGCTCGACGGCATGGTGTGCCTGACCTCGTGCGACAAGACGGTGCCGGGGCAACTGATGGCCGCGGCGCGCCTGAACGTGCCGACCATCCTGGTGCCCTGCGGCTACCAGGCCAGCGGCGAGTACAAGGGCGCGCACGTGGACATCGAGGAGGTGTTCATCCACTCCATGCACGTGGTCACGGCCAACAAGCCGGCCGAGGAGGTGGTGGAGATGAGCCGCTGCGCCATCCGCTCCCCCGGCGTGTGCTCGGGCCTGGGCACGGCCAACACGATGCACGTCGCTTGCGAGGCGCTGGGCCTGGCCCTGCCCGGCAGCGCGCCGGTGCGCGCCCTGTCCGACAAGATGTTCGAGGACGCCAAGGCGGCCGGCGCGCGCATCGTGCAGATGGTGTGGGACGACCTCAAACCGCGCGACATCCTGACCGGGGCTGCGTTCGCCAACGCGGTGAAGGCGGTGCTGGCCATCGGCGGCTCGCTCAACGCGGTCAAGCACCTGCAGGCGGTGGCCACCGAGGCGGGCACCGGCATCGACGTCTATGCGATGTTCGAGCGCTTCGGGCCCGAGACGCCGGTCGTTGCCGGTATCCGCCCGATCGGCGATCGCTTCATTGAGGAGTTCGAGGACGCCGGCGGCTGCCGCGGCGTCATGAAGCAGCTTGGCGCGCTGATCGACACCACCGCGTTGACGGTTTCGGGCGCAACGGTGGCCGACAACCTCGCCGTCTTCCAGGTGCGGGACGAGGAGGTCATTCGCCCGGCTTCGCGGCCGGTCGCGCCGCGCCCCGCGGTCGTGCTGCTGCGGGGCAACCTCGCGCCCGAGGCGGCGCTGAGCAAACCCGGCATCGTCGAGCGCAAGGTGCGCCGCTTCAGCGGCCCGGCGATCTGCTTCTCCACCTCCGACGAGGCACTGGCGGCGATGAACGACGGCCGCGTGCGCCCCGGGCACGTGATCGTCATGCGCGGCGCGGGCGCTTGCGGCGGCCCCGCGATGGGCGGCGGCGCATCGCGCGTCGTGTTCGGCATCGACGGCAAGGGCTTGGGCGACCAGGTCGCGATGCTCACCGACGGCCACCTTTCGGGCCTGGTCTGCAAGGGCCTCGTCGTGGCCGAGGTCGCGCCCGAGGCCGCCCTGGGCGGGCCGCTGGCGCTGGTGCGCGACGGTGACACGATCACGATCGACCTTGACACGCGCCGGGTCGATGTGGACCTGAGCGACGACGAGCTGGCACAGCGCCGCGTGCAATGGCAGCCGCCCACGCCGGTGTTCGACCGCGGCTGGCTGCAGATCTACCGCCGCAACGTCGGGCCGCTGTCCCAGGGCGCGGTGCTGGTGCGCGACACGAAGTAGCACCCGCGGCCCCGAGCCCGTCACGAACGAAAGCACGCCCTGCCCGCCTGCGCGGGCAGGCGAGGACTCGCCTTGTGTTGACCACCTTTGTGGAGTGAGGCCCATGTTGAATCGTCGAACCGTTCTTGCGCTCCCGGCCAGCGCCTTGGCTGCCAGCGCGTGGGGCCAGGGCACGGCGGGTCGCCCCGTGCGCCTGGTGGTGGGCTTCGCGCCCGGCGGCGCGGCCGACAGCATTGCGCGCGTGATCGCACAGGCACTGGGCCGGCAGCTGGGCCAGCAGGTGATCGTGGAGAACAAGCCCGGCGCCGACGGCATCCTGGCCGCGCAGGACGTGCAACGCGCCGCGCCCGATGGCCACACCCTGCTGTGGGGCACGAACACGGCCTTGGTCCAGGTGCCCTCGACACGCGCCAAGCCGCCATACGACCCGTTCAAGGCCTTCACGCCCATCAGCTCGGCGGGACAGTTCTCGATGTTCCTCGTCACCAGCCCCGCGCTGAAAGCCGACCACGTCAAGGCGCTGCTGGACGAGGTGGCCGCGCATCCCGACCGGTACAACGCCGCCTTCAGCAACGGTGCGGCGCAGCTGGCCATGATCCAGCTGCTCGGCCCGCGCAAAGCCGTGTACGTGCGCTACAAGGGTGACGTGCCCGCGTTGACGGACCTGGTCGGCGGCCATATCCACATGATCTGGACGACCGGCACCTCGGCCCCGGCCTTCGTGAAGGACGGCCGCGCGAAGGCGCTGCTCACGTTGCAGCCGCAACGCAGCCCGCTGCTGCCCGAGGTGCCCACCGCGGCCGAGTTGGGCCTGGGTGAGCTCACCATCCGGGCCTGGGCGGGCATTTTCGGCCCTGCCGGCATGCCGCCGGAAATCGTTGCGAAGCTCAACAGCGAACTGCAGGCCGTGTTCAAGCGCAGCGACGTGAAGGAGCAGCTCGCGGCGCAGGGCTTCGAGGGCTTCGGCATGGGGGTGCCCGAGTTCGCCGCGTTCTTCAAGGAGCAGCACGACGGCTTCACCCGGATCGTGCGGGACAACCACATCCGGTTCGAGTGACGCCCGGATTTCATAACGTTCAGGAGACATTGCGTGAACCTGATCCAACGCCTGCTTGCCGTGGCCATCGCCGCGACCAGCTTTGCCGCCGCGGCGCCTGCATGGGCCCAGAGCTTTCCTGACAAACCGGTGCGCCTGATCGTGCCGTTTCCGCCAGGCGGCGCCACCGACGCGCTCGCCCGCCTGATGGGCGACAAGCTGGCCGAGCGCTGGAAACAGCCGGTCGTGGTGGAAAACCGGCCGGGCGCGAACACCGCCCTTGGCACCGACGTGGTGGCCAAATCGAAGCCCGATGGCCACGTGCTGGGCATCGTGACCGGTTCACACGTCATCAATCCGCTGCTGACCAACAAGCTGCCCTACGACACGCTCAAGGACTTGACCGGTGTCATGGCGCTCACCCGCTTCCACATGGCGTTGTACGCGCATCCGTCGTTCCCTGCGAACACGCCGGCCGAACTGATCGCGCTGGCCAGGCGCAATCCGGGCAAGGTGGCTTACGCCTCGGCAACCACGCAAACCTACCTCGGCATGGCGCTGCTGGAGATGAAGACGGGCGTGAAGATGCAGTACGTGCCCTACAAGGGCAGTTCGCAAGCCATCAACGACCTGATCGGCGGGCATGCCCAGTTGATGGTGGACCCGGTGCTGCAAAGCACCCTGGAGCATGTCAAGAGCGGCAGGCTCAAACTGATCGGCACGCTCGGTGCCACCCCGGCCGAGTTGACGCCCGGCGCGCCAGGGTTCTCCGGCGTTGTGCCGGGTTATGACTTCTCAGGCGTCTTCGGCCTTGTGGCGCGCGGTGGCACCCCGCCGGCACTGGTGAGCCGCATCCGCGACGACTTCGCCGCGGTGATGAAGCTGCCCGAGGTCGCTGAGCGCATCCGCAGCATCGGCCAGGAACCCCTGGCCACGACCCCGGATGAATACAACGCTTACATCCGCGACGAGATGAAGAAGTGGGAGCCGGTGGTCCAGGCTACGGGTGCCCGCCTGGAGTAAGGCCGATGCAACTTCGTGGTCTCGGGCAGCTTGACCGCGCGCAGTTCGATTCCCGCAGCCTTGGCATCTTCAAGGGCCTTCGCGCCCGTGGTTTCTGATGTCGTTTGACACCGCACGGCTCCATGACGCAGTTTTCGGCATGCGTCGGAGCCATTTTTGCTGCAGATAATCGAACTAATCCAAGGGGCGTTTTTTGACGCCGATTCAGCTGTTCACCCAAGCCGTGGCCGGCCCGCAAGACACGACAAGGAGTTGCGGCAGCTGCGGCTGCTTTGCCGCAGCCGCACGCTCGCCGATCGGCCGCACTGGGCATGCAGGATCGGCGCCTGGCGTGGAAGGGCTATGAGCCGCTGTCCGGCGCCAGCGCCGCGGCCGTCCAGCCCAACTGGCCCAGCAGCCGCGCGGGTCGCACTTGGTAGGGCGTGTCGCCGCCACAGCCGCGGTCGATCCAGGCCAGGTTCAGTGCCTCGTACACCGGCTGCCAGCCTTCGCCGCGGCGCAGCAGCAGCGCGGGGTTGGGCAGGTAGCGGCCCTGGCGCGCACGGCGCCAGAGCCGGCGCGCCGGCCGGTAGTCGCTGTCCACCTCGCCGCGGGCCAGCACATGGTTCACGTAGCTGCGCTTGCGTCGCCTGTCGCTCCACAGGTGCGGCGGCAGCGCTTCAAGCACGCCCTGCAGTTGCTCCGCAAAGAAGCCTTCCTGGTACTTCCAGGGCTCCAGCGGCCGGTGTACGCAGCGCGACCACTGCGTCTTCAAACCCGCCAGCATCAACGTGAGCAGCCAGTATTCGCCCTGGTGGTGCTCGATGCGCACCAGGCGGCCATCGACCTGCACGTCCATGGCCGCAGGCGCGAGCAGATCGAACAGCGCCGGCAGCCCGGCGCGGGCGAACTCCGGCTCCTCCAGCGCGCGGCTGACTGCGAACAGCCACGCCGTGTGGCCGAACTCGTCCTGCACGGCGGCATCCGCGCCCTTGTCCAGCAGCGCTCGCACCAGGGGCGCGTTGCCGGCGCGCGCAGCCAGCATCAGCGCCGTGGCACCCACGGGCGTGCGGTGGTCCACGCCGTGCACGTCGGCCAAGCGCAGCACCTCCTTGAAATTCCTGGCGGCATAGGGCTGCAGGTGGCGCTGGCGCAGCGCCGCCACCGTGCGGCGCACCAGCAGCTCGCCCTGGGCCCATGACGGCACGCGGATGTCGCGCGTGTCCTGCCAGCCCGCCCCCAGGAACTCGCCGTCCACGACCAGGTTGCGCGCCGCGGAAAAGCCTACCGCCGCGAGCTGCTCGATCCAGCGCTGCTGCCCATGCCACAGCGCGTAGTCCAGGATCGCCTGCCGGGGCTTGGTGCTCGGGCTGGCGGCATCGAAGGCCTTGGGCGCGAGCTGCTCGATGTGCGCCTGATCCCATGGCGTCCAGGGCACGGGGCGGTGCTGCAGGAAGGTGTCGCGAATGGCCTGCGCCTGCTCGGCCTTGCCCTGGAGCTCCAGCTTGCGCGCCTCCTGCGCCCACTCGTCCTTGCTGGAGGCGCGGGCGGCTTGCACGCTGGCCTCGCCGGGGCGCAGCCCCAACAGCTGCAGCAGCGCGTGGCCCGTGTCGGCCTCCACCAGCGTGAGCGAGCGCACCGCGCGCGTCATCGCCACGTACAGCGCGTTGACGTAGAACTTGAACACCTCCAGCGAGCGGTCGGACTTGTCCCGCGCGCGGGCGTACTCCAGCGTCTCGCGTTGCACGTCGGCCTCGGTGACGCCTTCGCACACCTCGGCATAGGCGGCGCGCTGGCCCGAAACGAGGTTGAACAGCAGCACATGCGGGTACTCCAGGCCCTTGGCCTCGTGTACCGAGAACAGCAGCGGGGTGCGGAAATGCGCCCGCGCCGCGGCCTTGTCCTCGTCGCGCAGCACGATCACCGCGTGCTGCGCGGAGGCCCGGGTGGCCGCATCCAGCGCCTTGAGCGCCGCGTCCCGGGCCGGCACCAGCGAGACCTCGCCCTCCTCGCCCGAGGTGCTGTGCACGAGGAAGTTGCTCTCGCGGTCCACCGAGCCGAAGCGCGACTGCTTGACCTTGAGCAGCCGGTTGGCCAGCTCCGTGACGCGGCGGGTGTTGCGGAAGTTGGCCTGCAGCACGTGCAGCTGCTGGCGCTGCGCCGCCGCGCCGGCCAAGCCGTGCCAGAACATCGTCTTCACCGCGGCCCAGGAGAAGAAATTCGGGTGCACGATCTGGTTGCTGTCGCCGCACAGCAGGAACTGCCCCGGCGTCTTGAGCGTGGCCAGCACCAGCGCCAGCTGCACCGGGGTGAAGTCCTGCACCTCGTCCACGACCACGAAGTCGTACTCGGGGGCCGCCCGCGCGCGCCACTCGTGCGCCACGAGGTTGGCGTCGAAGAGCCCGGCCTCGGCCAGCCACTGGCGGTAGCGCTGGAACAGCGCGTGCGCCGCCTCGCGCGCCGAGGGCGGCAGCAGGCTCTGGCGCGGGCCCAACGCCAGGTAGTCCGCCAGCGCCAGCGGCCCGCCGGGCTGGGCGCCGATGACGCCGCGGAACTCCTCGAACAGCGCGTGGGCGTCGATCTCGCCCAGGGCGCGCACGGCCTGGCGGTGGCGCTCGCACCAGCCGCGAAAGGACCGCAGGTCCACTTCGCGTCCCGGCGGCACGTGCAGGGTCTCCAGCAACTCGCGAAAGCTCACGAACTGCGCCTCCTGCGCCGGGTTCTCGAACCCGTGCGCCCCGTAGAGCGCCAGCGCCCCCTGCGCCAGGTACGGCGAGAGCGTGACGTACAGCACCCGCCCGGGGAGCTCGCGCAGCCGGGAAATGGTCAGCGCCGTCTTGCCCGAGCCCGCGGAGCCGACCACCACCAGCGGCAGCGCCAGCCGCGACAGCGCGTCCTGCGCATCGTCGAACACGACGGGCTTGTCCAGCAGCTCGAACTGCGAACGCTGCGGATGCAGCCAGCGCAGCGGCGCGAGCTCCGCCTCGGGCACCGCCGCGGCCTGCGCCGGCGGCTCGTGCTCGATCTTGGCCTCGTCCACCACCGCCCCGCGCAGGAAGCGCGAGTGGTCATAAGCGTGGTTGAGGATCACCTCCAGTGCCAGGCACACCGTCTGGCCCTCGATGCGCGCGAACTGCAGCAGCAGCCGGTTGGCATGGTCCAGCCGCGCCCGGTAGTACGGCCCCGCATGCAGCTTCTTCACGTCCGCCGAGCGGAAGTCGCCGGCTTCGATGGCCGCGCGCACCTTGTCAAAGGCCGCTCGCACGCGGCGCAGGTCGAGATCCTTGTACTGGAGAAGACGCATGGGATGGAGGGCCGGGAATTGCAGTGGCTGGGCCTGTCATTGTCGGGTCGGCATCCATAGGCTGGCCTTGCAGCGAAAGCGCCATGCATGCCCGCAGCAGCAGCGTCTTCGGCCTTCACCTGGCACGTCCAGCGCGGAAAAGCGCGCCACTGTTCGACAAAGGAGAAAAAGTGCGGGCGGCACACGCAATGTACTTGCATTACCATGTAGGCATCAACCGACTCCAGGAGTACAGACAAATGCCCGTGACGCTCGAAGCGGACTCGTCGCTGACGGATCGCTACCAAACCACGGTACCGGAGCCAGTACGCCGGGTTCTGAAGCTGCGCAAGCGCGACCGGCTGCACTACGTGGTGCGCGACAACGGCGAGGTGGTGCTCTCGCGCGCGGCCCCGGCGGACGAAGCCGAAGACCCGGCGCTTGCCCCGTTCCTGGCGATGCTGGCGCGCGACATGGCCAGCAACCCGCAACGGCTGCAAGCCGTGGGGCCGGAGCTTGCGCAGCGCATTCATGCGCTCGTGGGCGACCTCGACGTTGATCTCGACGCACCGTTGTCTGCGGCTGATGAGTGAAACCAGTCCACTGGTCGTCAACGGCTGGACGGTCTACGCTCACCCGCTGTTCCTGGATCAAGTTGAAGATTTGGTCAACAAGGTCGCCGAGCTCCGGCAAAAAGACCCGACCGGCTATCGACAGAAGAACGCCACCAAGCGGCTGGCAGCCATCGCCAAACTTGCATTCAACGTGATCCCACAGGACCCGAGCCGGCCGGAATATCGCCAAGGCGCCACGCTGGGAGACACTTACAAGCATTGGTTCCGGGCCAAGTTCTTCCAGCAATACCGCCTGTTCTTTCGCTACGACACGGCAGCCAAGGTGCTGGTGTTGGCTTGGGTAAACGACGAAGGCACCAAGCGGGCGTACGAAAGCAGCGACGATGCCTACCGGGTATTTCAGCGCATGCTCAAAGGCGGCAATCCACCGGACGACTGGGACACGCTGCTGGCACAGGCCAAAGCGCAGGCCAAACGCCTGCACGAGGTTTCGGTCAACACGACACAGCCCTCTTCCTGACGCTGAAACAGGACTGGGCCGCGTTTCCAAGATTTGACATAACGCCCTGGTGCCGATTTTTCCCGCCGTGTGCCCGCCATCCGCAACGTGGTCTGCTTGGCTGCTGTCCAGGCCTGAACCCAGAGCGCGACAGGTCCAGTCGTTCACCCATGTGGCCAGTTGCATGCGGGCCGGTCAGATCGAGATCACCCGGAAGTCATCGCACAACTGCTCCAGCAGCTTCCCTTCCAGCTTTGCCGCGCCATCCTTTGTCATCCCGGAGCGCTCGAAGACGGCGTAGCAGAAAGCGGTGTTGTTCTGGCGAGAAACGTAGCGGATGCCATCCCAGCGCCGGTCCGCTTCGTGGATGGCGCGCGCCCACTGCTGGGAGTGCGTGTAGCCGCCGCCGCTGAGGTCGTTGTTCAGGCCCAGCGCCTTGAGCGCCGTGCCGGTGAGATCGGCGAGCAGCAATTGTGGACGCGCGGGCCGCTGAAACGACACCACCCACCGGCTCGTCAGGTCGGCCTCGGCCACCACCCATGAACCTCGGTGCCAGGCCGACGACTCGTGGATCACCGTCTCGGCAAAGGCCGTCGCAACCTGGTCGGCCGCGCAAGCAGACACCGAACGACTGCAGCGGGTCATCGAAGCGGCCGCTGGCGGCCCTGCCCCACCACGGCTCGGTAGCCGGGCGCCGCGACAGGCGCTCCAGCCGCTGGACGGGAACTTCGACAGGCTGCAGCAGGTGCTCGAAGGTGCCGGGTTCAGGTACGCGCATCGCCTGCCGGGTCGCTGCCTGAATCCCTCCGCTCGTCGGCCCAGGCATGTGCCAGCTGCACCACGCGGGCGAGCTGGCCGTCATGGATCGCGGCCACGGCCGATCTGCCCTGCAGGCCACCGTGCTCGCGCAGCCAGAACGTGAGCTTCTCGCTGGGTGAGAGCTTGTCCAGCGCGCGGCAGACCTCGGCAGCCTGCTCGCGCGTGATGTCGCACAGCTGCGCCAGGTAGTAACGCCGGCTGGCGATCTTCATTGAGAAGAGGTCGCCACGCTCGACGGCCTGGTCCAGCGCCTGGCGGCTGACGCCCCAGCTGCTGCCCAGCCCGGCACTGGGTATCAAGGTGCCATCGCGCACCCACTGCTGCAGCAGGTTTTCACCGCGAGCGCGTGCACCGTGCAGCCCGCCAGCGCCGGTGTCCGGGCCGGAGGGCGCAGCAGCCGTGGCTGGCGCAGTCCTGCCGGGATCGGCCGCCTGGGCCTGGACGCTGGCGGCCTCGGCCAATGCCCTCTCGACCTCGTCGACGTCGGTCTCGACCGCCCGCAGCAATGCCCTGGCTTGCGCAAGCTCCTTGCGCATGCTCACGAGCTTGCGCTGCAGCGCCTCCATCGGCAGTGCTGGAGATACGCCGGCAAGGCTGCTCGGGGCTGGGACAGATCTGGCGGCCATGACCACAGTGTAGCGACAAGCAAGCAGAGCAAGTGGAGCAAGCATGAACTGGCCTGCTTCAACGTCAGGACCCAGTGTCCCTGCGGGTGCTGTGCTTGGCCTTGCGCCACCTTGCGTGGCCGGCCCCGGCGTTTCGGCGTCGGCGTGAGGTCCAGGTCGGCCGGGGTCAATTCGAAAGCGGGCATGAGGTTCCTGATTCTCACCAGGGTCTCCAGCCGGGCGCCCTCCTCTATCGCGCGCAGCCGGCCTTCGGCCTCGGCATGTGCTGGATGCCGCAGCTTCACCTGCTGCGGCGCAGGAACGCCGGCGGGACCCTGGCCGTGAGCCACACCCCGTTCTCGGCCTGGTGGAAGACAAAGCCCTGCGCGTGCATGCGCGCGGCGTCCACGACGAGTACCACCGGCAGCCCGTAGCGCAGGCCAACGGTGCGGGCGGTCGCCTCATCGGTCGAGAGGTGAACATAGTGCCGTGAGCCGGGCCTGAGGCCTTCCCGGCTGATCGCGGCGACGAAACGCGAAGCCGTGCCATGGAACAGTACGTCGGGCGGCTGCCTGGGCTCGAAGTGGCGCTGAACGACGTGCGTCGAGTGGCCCTGGACCGCACGGATGCGCTGGCCGTTGGCCGAAAGCTCGAAGCGCTTCTTGTCGTTGGCGGCAACGACCTGCTCGATGAGCTCGCGCGAGAGCTGCCGCCCCTGCCGGGCCGCGCTGGCGGTGAGCTCGTCCACGCTGCCCCAGCCCTCGGCATCCAGCGTCAGGCCAATGGCTTCGGGCTGGTGGCGCAGCACGAAGCTCAAGAACTTGCTGGTCTGGACGAGCTTGCTCACGCGGTTCTCCGGTCCGGGTCGATGCCAGCCTTGCCAGCAGCGCCGCGACGGCCGCCTTCGCCTGGCACTGCTGCCAATACGGGCTGCCGAGTGTGCAGGCGCAGCGGGTGCCTTCGCTGCCCTGCCGGTCCTCGTGGAACACCGCGAGGCCGCTCACCCCGTTGCCGATGTAGACCGCATCCACGGGGCAGCCCATGTCCGCTGCAATGATCTTCAGGGCAGCGGCATGCCGGGCGTTGAGCGCTTCGTTGGCGGGAAACAGCCGCTTCACGGGCCTACCTCTGCTGCTGGGTGAACACGGTTCACCGCCGGCGCGGCCGGTGCTGGAACCCTCGGGCGGTGACGCCGACACCATTCCTGGCTCGCTCTCGGGCAACCGGCATGCGCCCATATGTCTTGCGCAGGCCCCAGCTCGAAGCCGGCAACACCTGAGCATTCCGGTGCCGTGACCGCCCGCCGCGGGATCGTGACCGCTGCGTTCAGCCGGACGCGACCGGGCCCACACGTTGCAGAGCGGCACGACGCTGGCAGCCTGCACGCCGTGGCGGTATCCGCCTGGCGCGGTCAAAGGAAAGAGGGCGGCAGCGGTTGAGCTGCGCGGGACGGGAAAAGCGGCTTGGGGAAAAGGAGTAGTTACCCGGCCCGCTGCGTCGCCCTGGAAATCGTCGTGGTGCTGGTGGCCATGATTCCCGAGCGCCTTTGCTGGCATGTTGCCGGCCAGGGGCGAGGCAAGGCTTGAGCCGTGACCCTCGCTGGCCACTGGCAATCGGACGGGCGGACATGTGCGCCTCCTGACGAATGAGACGGAAAAGGGCGGCAGCCTGAAGGCTGCGCGGGATGGGAAGTAGGGGGAGGAGATGCGCCCCACCCCGCTGTTGATCGCCCTGGAAAGCCTCTTGAACCCGGCGCCCGGCCGTATCAGGGCACGGCGCGGCGGCGTGGCTGCGGCACGGGAGCCGCGGGCTGCTGCTGGCGCGGCGGTTGGTCCAGGCCCGCACGCAGCCGCTCGTGCATGTCGGTGAGCGTGGCGCGCAAATCCTCGTCCAGCACGTCGCGCAGCTGCTCGCCCAGGGCGTCGAGCGTTTGGGCGTCGCCTTTGTCGGCCGCGTGCTGCATCTGCTGCGCAAAGGCATCGGCGTCGAAGCCGCAGCGGACCTGCGGCGGCGGCGCCATCGGCCGCTCGGGCGCCGGGGGGCTGGCCGGTGCCGGCGTCACTGCAGCCTCTTGCCCGTCGCCTTCGGCCGCAGGTGCCGGCGCTGGTGCCGCTGGCGGCCTCGCGCGCTCGCGAAGCATCGCCTTGGCCTTGTCGGCGGCGGTTGGCGCGTGAGCAGCAGCGCCGGCATCGCCCTCGCCTTGTGCATCGTTGGCTGCCGGCGCCGCTTCCACCGGCTCGAACCAGTCCGACGGCGTGCTCATCTCGTCGCGCAGGCTCACGTAGATGCGCTTCAAACCCACCACCTGCGCCGGCTGGATCGACTCGATGCGGCGCTGGATGCGGCGCTCGATCTGCTCCTTGGTCACGCCGAACTCGCCGGCGAAGGTGTCCAGCAGTCGCCTGATGCCCTCAGGGGACGTGTCGGCCTTGGCGCGCAGCGTGGCGCTGGCCTGCTCCATCGTCATTTCCGTCACGTCGCCCGGGATCTGCGCCAGGATGCACGCCCGCTTGCGCCGCGCGGCCTGGTTGGCACAGAGCTCGTAGATGTCGCGCTCGTCCTTGAGCCGGTAGCCGCCGTGCTTGGTGTCACGCCAGTGGCGCACGAAGAACTGGATGACCTCGCGGTTATTGGCCTCGTGGTCGATGGTGCGACTCGAAGTCAAGTCGCGTAATTGTTCTAGTGGTACGAGTCGGAAGTTCGCTGACAGAACTCGGCCACGGACGCCAGGATT